>DASSYK010000143.1:0-16135 GCA_035703345.1 Solirubrobacterales bacterium | reverse complement strand
CCCTACTACCGCCGCTGCGAGGGGATGTTCGCCAACCTCCACCGCGACGAGGCGACCGTGCCGGCTGTGCGCCGGACCTTCGGCGGCGGCTTTCGCACCTACCAGGCGGCCGTGCTCGAGCTGCTGATGCAGGGGCGCGGCACGCGCGGGCGCCGGCGCAGCGTCGTCCAGGCTGCTGTGGGCCACGCGATCGCCTTCACGACGTGGCGCTCGCTCGCGCGCGAGCAGGGCCTGGACGACTCGGAGGCGACCGAGCTGATGTGCGACCTGGTCGCAGCCGCCGCGAGCCCGGGCGGCTAGCCCGCCTCGGCCTCGGCTGTCGATCCACCGGGCGCTCCGATGCCGCCGACGACGACGATGACCCGGGGTCAGCGCTTCGGGAGCGGGGCTAGGCCCCGTGGCACTTCTTGTACTTCTTGCCCGACCCGCACCAGCAGGGGTCGTTGCGGCCGAGCTTCTCGCGCTCGTCCTTGACGACCGTCTCCTGCTCCTGCACCGAGGGGGCGCCGTTGCCGCCGCCGGTGGTGCCCTCGATCGCCTGCTCGGCGGCGACGTCGGCTCCGGCCGCGGTCGCGACGGCCGCCTGGCCGAGCGCGGAGGGCTGTTCGGGCGTGCCGCCCGAGTACTGCACGTTCGCCGGGGTCCGCTGGGTCTCGGGCTCGCCGAACGGCTGGGCCTGGCCAGGCTGGACCTCGACCTCGACGTGGAAGATCGTGCGGGCGAACTCCTCCCAGATGGTGTTCATGAGGGCCTCGAACATCGTGAAGCCTTCGTTCTTGTAGGCGACCAGCGGGTCGATCTGGGCGAAGCCGCGGAGGTGGATCCCCTCGCGCAGGTAGTCCATCTCGGCGAGGTGCTCGCGCCAGCGGTTGTCGATGAGCTGGAGCAGGATCGCGCGCTCGAGCGAGCGCATCACCTCGTCGCCGAACTCGCTCTCGCGGCGGTCGTACGCGGCGAGGGCGTCGGCGATCAGCTGCTCGCGCAGGGCCTCGCGGTCGGTGGTCTCGGGCGCGAGGCCGGAGAGGTCCACGCCGGAGGGCCAGAGCTGCTGCACCTGGGTCTGGAGCTCGCCCAGGTCCCAGTCCTCGATCACGTCGCCCGGCGTGTAGGCGTCGACGAGGCGGCTGACGACGAGGGCGAGCTGCTCGCGGGAGACCTCGGACATGTCCTTGCCCTCGAGGACCTCGCGCCGGTACTTGTAGATGACGCGGCGCTGCTCGTTCATCACGTCGTCGTACTCGAGGACGCGCTTGCGGATCAGGAAGTTCTGCTGCTCGACCTTCTTCTGGGCGCCCTCGATGGTCTTGGTGAGCATCTTGGCCTCGAGGGCCTCCTCGTTGCCCTCCTCGTCGATCGGGCCGAGGCGGTCGAGGATCTTGTAGATGCGCTCGCCGGCGAAGAGGCGGATCAGGTCGTCCTCGGCGGAGAGGAAGAAGCGCGACTCGCCGGGGTCGCCCTGGCGGCCGGAGCGGCCGCGGAGCTGGTTGTCGATGCGGCGGGATTCGTGCCGCTCGGTGCCGATGATGTAGAGGCCGCCGAGCTGGCAGATCTCCTCCGCCTCGGCCTGGCTGGCGGGCTCGAGCTCCGAGGTGAGCCGCTCGAACTCCTCCGGGTAGCGCTCGTCATCCGGCTTGATGCCGCGGTTCACCAGCTCCTGGCGCGCCAGCTGCTCGGGGCTGCCGCCGAGCTTGATGTCGACGCCGCGGCCGGCCATGTTCGTGGCGATCGTGACCGCGCCCCTGCGACCGGCCTGGGCGATTGTCTCGCCCTCGCGCTGGGCGTACTCGGGCTTCGCGTTGAGGACGACGTGGTCGATCCCGCGGCGCTTGAACTCGCCGGAGAGCATCTCCGACGTCTCGACCGAGATCGTCCCGATCAGGGTGGGCTGTCCCTTCTCGTGCCGCTCCTCGACCTCGCGCACGACGGCCTTCCACTTGCCGTCCTTCGTCTTGTAGATCGCGTCGTTCCGGTCGGCGCGGATCATGTCCCGGTGGGTCGGGATCTCGACCGTCGGCACCTTGTAGATCTTCATGAACTCCTGGGCCTCGGTCAGCGCCGTGCCCGTCATGCCGGAGAGCTTGTCGTAGAGGCGGAAGTAGTTCTGGAGGGTGATCGTCGCGAGCGTCTGGTTCTCCTCGCGGATCGAGACGCCCTCCTTGGCCTCGACCGCCTGGTGCAGGCCCTCGGACCAGCGGCGCCCCTCGAGAATGCGGCCGGTGAACTCGTCGACGATCATCACCTGGCCGTCGACCACGGCGTACTCGGTGTCGCGCTTGTAGAGCGACTCCGCCTTCAGCGCCTGGATCAGGTGGTTGACGAGGGTGCCGTGCTCGCCGAGGTAGAGGTTGTCGACGCCGAGGAACTCCTCGGCCTTCTTCACCCCGCCCTCGGTCGGCGCGACGGTCTTGTGCTTCTCGTCGTACTCGTAGTCGTAGTCGACCTGGGAGGTGTCCTTGGACTCGCCGAGCGACTTCAGCTTCTGCTTGGCGGGCTCGCCGACCATCGTCTTCGCCAGGCGGGCGAACGTGTAGTAGAGGTCGGCGGCCTGCTCGGGGCGGCCGGAGATGATCAGCGGGGTGCGCGCCTCGTCGATGAGGATGTTGTCGACCTCGTCGACGATGGCGAAGTTGTGGTCGCGCTGGACGCACTCCTCGAGCGAGCCGGCCATGTTGTCGCGCAGGTAGTCGAAGCCGAACTCGGAGTTGGTGCCGTAGGTGACGTCGCAGGCGTACTTCTCGCGGCGGGTGGCGGGGTCGTCGCCCTCCTGGATCGCGGAGACGGTGACGCCGAGGGCGTCGTAGATGGGCTTCATCCACTCCGCGTCGCGGCGCGCGAGGTAGTCGTTGACCGTGACGAGGTGGACGCTCTTGCCGGCGAGCGCGTTGAGGAAGACCGCGAGGGTCGCGGTCAGGGTCTTGCCCTCGCCGGTCTTCATCTCGGCGATCGCGCCCGAATGCAGGACCATGCCGCCGATGAGCTGCACGTCGTAGTGGCGCTGGCCGAGCGTGCGGCGGGCCGCCTCGCGGGTCAGCGCGAAGGCCTCGGGCAGCAGGGCGTCGAGCGACTCGCCGCCCTTGGCGCGCTCGCGCAGCCCGTCGGCCTCGGTGCGAAGCTCGGAGTCCTCGAGCAGCTCCATCTCAGGCTCGATCGCGTTGATCGAGTCGACCCTGCTCTCGTACTCCTTGAATTGCTTCGACTCGCCCATCCTCAGGGCGCGGTCGATCAGTCCTCTCGCCACGAAGTCAGCCTAGCAACGGGGGTTCGGGCGGCCCTCAACCGGCTGCACCCGCGGCCCGAGTCAACCGACGCCCCGGAGCAGGGCTCGCAGCTCGCTCAGCATGAAGCGCGGATTCTCGAACACGTCGCCGTAGGTGTAGCGGCGGAGCTCGTCGCCGCGGGCGCGCGCCTCGCGCTCGCGACGCCGGTCGAGCTCCCAGGCGTGGCGCGATCGGTGGTAGCGGTAACCGTCGAGTTCCACGGTGACCCGCGCGTCCGGCCAGCGACAGTCCACCCGTCGGCCCCCTGCTCGACGGTTCACCTCCGGCCGCGGCAGTCCGGCGTCTCGCAGGCGGATCAGAAAGCGGCGTTCCAGCGCGCTGAGCGTGACCGGCTCGTCGCCGTGGACGACGCGGCGGAGCGCGTCGGCGCCGGTGCTGTTCTGGCGGCGAGCGAGGATGCGCTCGATGTCAGCCGGAGTGGTGTCGTGGAGGACGGATGCCTCGTGGCAGGCCCGCGACAGCGCGGAAACCGGCAACGAGGAGGCGAGGTCCACGAGCGTGCGGGGGACCGTCGTGACCGGAATCCCGTGGCGCTGCGTGGCTTCGGCGGGGCCCCGGCGTGCGCGGTGGACGAAGACGCCCTTCACCCTGCGGTCCGTCGGGGCAGTCACCTCGGGCGGTGGCGGCGATCCCTTCAGCAGCGACCACAGGTGAGCGGCCGCGCGGCCGGCGAGCAGGGCGCCCGGGCCGCCGGCCTTGACGGCTGCCAGATAGGTGGCCTCCCGGCTCGGGGCGGCGTGGCCGACGCGGTAGACGCCGCGGTGGACGCGGATCAGGGTGCCGCGCTTCAGGCGCTTGCGGATCTCCTCGGGCGAAAGACCGGCAACGAGGAGCTCGGAACGCGTCACCACCCCGTGGGCGCGACTGGCCATCCTCGCCAGCGTCAGATCGGCTGTCCTGCCCTGCTGTTCCATGGGAACAGTAAGTCGGGACGGCCTCGGGCTCGCCCCCTCTCGTTGCCTTTCTCGCGGGCTCGCCTGGGGGGCCTGGCTAGGCCGGGCCCTCGGCCTCGCCCGGCTCGCCGGGCTCGCGCCCCCGCACGCGGTCCATCATGCGGCGGGTCTGGCTGCGCTTGCGGCGCTTCTCGCGGTGCTTCTTGACCTGGCGCCGGATGTCCTCGGCCAGCTTGTGGATCGAGTGCAGCATCTCGGGAGAGGCCTCCTTGGCGCGGAGCGTGACGCCCTTCAGCCGCAGGGTCGCCTCGGCGACCATCTTGTCGGCGATGCGGGGGTTGCGCTCCTCGCTCAACTCGACCTCGAGGGTCGCCTGGGCGGCCACCTGCTTCCCGACGCGGCCGAACCGGCTGATCACGGCCTCGCGCAGCTCGTCGGTGACCTCGACGTTCCTGCCCCGGATGTCGATCCTCACGGTCGCTCCTTCTGATCGCCCCCGCCGTCCGCAATCCCGCGGCCGGCGGCCTGCGTCCTGGATCTTACGAGCGGGCGAGGGTGAGGGCGGCCACCCGCCGGGATCCGGCCTCGCGCAGCGCCCTGGCGCAGGCGCCCAGCGTCGCGCCGGTGGTGTGGACGTCGTCCACCAGGAGCGCCCGGCCCGGCGCCGCCCCGCGCACCGCCACCCGCGGCGGGTCGCCCAGCCGCAGCTCGCGCGGCCGGCCGACCTGCCGCGGCCCCGAGCGGCGGCGCAGGCAGCGGCGAACGGGCAGGCAGGTGCGAGCGGCGAGCGCGAGCGCGATCTCCTCGGCCGGGTCGAAGCCCCGCCAGGCGCGGCGCCGGCGCGCGGACGGCACCGGCACGAGAGCTCCGTCGAGCAGGCCGGGCGGGCACGCCGCCAGGATCGCCTCCGCGGCGACTCCGGCCAGCGCGACGCGGCGGCCGAACTTGAGGGCGTGCGCCGTGTCGCGGACCGCCCCCTCGTAGCGACCCGCGGCCACGGCGGTCTCGACCCCGGCCGGGCCGGCCGCACGCACGGGCGCGGCGGTGAGAGCGGCGGCGCACGCGCCGCAGATCACCTCGGCGGCGGCGCAGCCCGCCCCGCAGACGGCGCAGCGGGGCGGCACCACGGCGCTCGCCGCGCGGCGCAGCTCCCGGTGCAGGTGCTCGAGCACCGCCGGAGCCTGGCTCCCCGCCCGTCACGCGTCATGCGACCCGGCGCTCGCTTCGGCGCCGGAATCGCCACCGGCGCCGTGACGATGGTCTCGCGGTGCGGGCCGCTCAGCCGAGCGGCCGGTCGGGCGCCGTGCCGACGACGCCCCCCTGCACCACGGTGCCGGGGCCGAGGACGGCGCCCGGCAGGACGACGCAGTCGCGAAGCATGGAGCCGGCGCCGATGCGGGCGCCGTCGCCGATCACGACCGGCCCGTGGAGGCGGGCGTCCGCCCCGACCTGGGCACCGACGCCGATCAGGAGCGGTGGAGTCACCTTGACGGCCTTGAGGTCGGCGCCCTCGTCGGCGTAGATGCCGTTCGCGACGCGCGTGTGGCCCTGGAGCTCGAGGGCGCCCGCGAGGGCGTCGAAGTTGCCCTGCGTGTACTCGGAGATCGAGCCGATGTCGTTCCAGTAGGCGTCGATCTCGTGCGAGTAGAAGGGGACGTCATTGGCGAGCAGCGTCGGGAAGACGTCCATCGCCCAGTCGACGAAGCCCGCGGGCTGGTCGTCGCCGCCGGCGGGGCTGTGGTGCTCCGGGCCCGGGAAGTAGTCGAAGATCTCGGCGCGGAACATGTAGATGCCGCAGTTGGCGAGGTCCGAGAGCGCCTCGGCCGGCGGGGGCTTCTCCTGGAACCCCTGGATGCGGCCGTCCTCGTCGGTGATCGCGACGCCGAACTGGGTCGTGTCGGAGACGCGCTTGGTGGCGAGAGTCGCGATGCGGTCGCCGGCCTCGTGCGCGGAGCGCATCGCGCTGAGGTCGATGTCCGTGAGCGCGTCGCCGGAGATGACCAGGAACGACTCCTCGGCCGCGAGGTAGTCCCGGACCTTGCCGACGCCGCCGGCGGTCCCGAGCGGCTCGGACTCCTCGCTGTAGGTGAGCTCCACGCCGAACGCGGAGCCGTCGCCGAAGTGCTCGCGTATCCGCTCGGGCATGTACGAGACGTTCGTCACCACGTGCTCGAAGCCGTGGGCCGCGAGCAGGCGGAGGATGTGCTCCATCACCGGGCGGTTGAGCACCGGCGCCATCGGCTTCGGCATCAGCCGGGTCAGCGGCCGCAAGCGCGTGCCGAGGCCAGCGGCCAGAAGCATTGCCCTCACTGCGTCTCCTCGGCAGCCCTCACGCGCGCACCCTAACCCGCTGCCTCCGGACGCGCAGCGGAGGAGGCGGCGCTGATCAGTAGCGGTAGTGGTGCGACTTGTACGGGCCCTCGGCCGGGACGCCGATGTAGGAGGCCTGCTCCGGGGTGAGCTCCGTCAGCTCGACCTGCAGCGCGTCGAGGTGCAGGCGCGCGACCTTCTCGTCGAGGTGCTTGGGCAGCACGTGGACCGCCTTCTCGTACTCGAGCGGCTGGCCGAACAGCTCGATCTGGGCGATCACCTGGTTCGTGAACGAGTTCGACATCACGAAGCTCGGGTGGCCGGTCGCGTTGCCGAGGTTCAGCAGCCGGCCCTCGGAGAGCACGATGACCGAGTGCCCGTCGGAGAAGCGCCACTCGTCGACCTGGGGCTTGATGTTGATCTTCTCGATGCCGTCGAGAGCCTCGAGTCCGGCCATGTCGATCTCGTTGTCGAAGTGGCCGATGTTGCCCACGATCGCCTGGTGCTTCATCTGCTGCATGTGCTCGGCGGTGATGATGTCCTTGTTGCCGGTGGCGGTGATGAAGATGTCGCCGGTCGCGAGGACGGTCTCGAGCCTCTTCACCTCATAGCCCTGCATCGAGGCCTGGAGGGCGCAGATCGGGTCGATCTCGGTGACGACCACCTTGGCGCCCTGGCCGCGCAGCGACTCCGCGCAGCCCTTGCCGACGTCGCCGAAGCCGCAGATGACCGCGGTCTTGCCGGCGATCATCACGTCGGTGGCGCGGTTGATGCCGTCGATCAGGGAGTGGCGGCAGCCGTAGATGTTGTCGAACTTCGACTTGGTGACCGAGTCGTTGACGTTGATCGCCGGGAACAGCAGCGTGCCGTCCGTGTGCATCTCGTACAGGCGGTTGACGCCCGTCGTGGTCTCCTCGGTGACGCCCTTGATTCCCTTCGCCATCTCCGTGAAGCGCTGGGGCTCGGCCTCGAGGCTCCCGCGCAGCAGCTCCAGGATCACCTTCTCCTCCTCGGAGCCGGCGGACTCGGGGCCGGGCACGGCCCGGGCGGCCTCGTACTCGACCCCCTTGTGGATGAGCAGGGTGGCGTCGCCACCGTCGTCGAGGATCATGTTCGGCCCGGTCTCGCCGTTCGGGCCCGGCTCGGGCCAGCGCAGCGCCCGGTCCGTGCACCACCAGTACTCCTCGAGGCTCTCGCCCTTCCAGGCGAAGACGGGAACGCCCTTCGGGTCCTCGGGAGTGCCGTCGGTGCCGACGACGACCGCGGCGGCGGCGTGGTCCTGGGTCGAGAAGATGTTGCAGCTGACCCAGCGGACCTCGGCGCCGAGGGCGACGAGCGTCTCGATCAGCACCGCGGTCTGGACCGTCATGTGCAGCGAGCCCATGATCCGCGCGCCCTTGAGCGGCTGGGAGTCGGCGAACTCGCGGCGGGTCGCCATCAGGCCGGGCATCTCGTGCTCGGCGAGCCGGATCTCCTTGCGGCCGAACTCGGCCAGGGAGAGATCGGCCACCTTGAAGTCGAGGGCGGTCTGCGGAGGGGTGCTCGTCGTGACGGTGCTCATGCGTTGATGGTCTCCTGTCTTGGACCGTTTGAGCGGGCGGCAGACAGGCTACCGAGCGGGGGGAAGCGGGCGCGCCAGAGGCCGCTCACCACGCTCGCGCTCGGCTGCATCACCTTGGTGTCACATAGGTCCGCGTAGAATCGAGGTGGTGGCCAGTGACTCGCTCGAGCGCCTGCGGCCGCTGGCCGGCGAGGCCGTGATCTCGATCTTCGGGCTCGCGATGAGCGACGCCGTCGAGAAGGCGTTCGGCGAGCAGGTCGAGCGGATCGAGGACGGCGAGAGCGAGGAGCCGTGAGCCCGCGCAAGGGATCCGGGCGCAAGGGATCCCGGCGCCGGGCGACCGGGCGCCGGGGGTCCGGAGGCAGGACCAGGGCCGAGGACCAGGCCGACCGCCTCGTGGCGGCGGGCGAGCAGATCGCCGCGAAGGGGCGCCAGTTCAACCGCGACCCGCGCCTGCTGGCGATCGTCCACGGCCTGCGCAAGGTGCTGCCGGGGGACGAGCGCGTCGCGGACCCCAAAGCGCTCGGCGCCGGCCAGCCCAGCGCCGTCGAGCGCGTCGTCTCCGAGCTGACCAGCGAGCACCCCGGCGTGCTCGGCGAGGCCGGGATCGGCGCGCTGCAGGTGTGGAGGTCGATCTCGGAGGCACACGGCCGCGGCCGCGGCCGGACCAAGCTGGCGATCGCCTTCACCGACCTCGTCGGCTTCTCCGACTGGGCGCTCGGCGCCGGCGACGAGGCGGCGATCGAGCTGCTGCGGGACGTCGGCGACGCGATCGAGCCGCCCGTCAAGGACAACGGCGGCCAGGTGGTGAAGCGCCTCGGCGACGGGATGATGGCCGTCTTCAAGAGCGCCGAGGGCGGCCTCGCCGCGCTGACCGAGGGCCGCGAGCGGCTCGCCGAAGTCCACGTCGACGGCTACCAGCCGCGCATCCGCGCCGGCATGCACGTGGGCCACCCCCGCAAGGTCGGCAAGGACTACTTCGGCGTGGATATCAACATCGCGGCCCGGATCGCCGAGGAGGCGCGCCCGGGCGAGCTCCTGCTCTCCGACGCCGCGCTGGAGGCTCTGGGCGAGAAACCCCGCAGCAGGGGCCGCACGCTGCTCGACGCCAAGGGCGTGCCCGAGGACTTCCGGGTGCACGCGGTGGCGGGCTGAGGCGACCGGCGCGCGCGGGTACCGTGGCGTCGTGGCCGACGAGTCCCTCCGGGTGAATGAGCGCGTCTCGATCCCGCTGAGCGAGATCGAGCTGCGAGCGAGCCGCTCGTCGGGCCCGGGCGGCCAGCACGCGAACGTGACCGCGTCGCGAATCGAGGCCGCGTTCGACGTCGAGGCGTCCGGCGCCCTGAGCGAGAGCGACAAGCGCCTGGTCATCGGCAAGGCCGGCGAGCGCGTCACCGCCGTCGCCCAGGACGCCCGCAGCCAGGCGCGAAACCGGGAGCTGGCTCTCGAGCGGCTGGCCGAGAAGCTCGCCGCCGCGATCAAGCGCCCCAAGCGTCGCCGCCCGACGCGCCCGGGGCGCGCCGCCAAGGAGCGCCGTCTCGATCAGAAGCGCCGGACGTCGCAGCGCAAGGCGGAGCGGCGCCGGCCCGACTACTCGTAGCTCAGCGCCTCGACCACGTCCAGGCGGGCCGCGCGGCGGGCCGGGAGGATGGCGGCGATCAGGCCGAGGACGACGGCGGCGAGGGCGACGCCGATCATCGTGCCGACCGGCGGGGTGTAGGCGACGCCGGGGATGCCGAAGGAGAGGCCCTTGAGGAGGGCCCAGCCGAGGCCGGCGCCGATGGCTATGCCCATCGCGGCGCCGATCAGGGCGATCACGAGGCTCTCGTCGGCGATCGTGCGGCGGATCTGCCAGCGGGTGGAGCCGAGGGCGCGGAGGACGCCGATCTCGCGGGTGCGCTCGATCACCGACATCGAGAGGGTGTTGATGACGCCGAAGAGGCTGACGAAGATGGCGACGCCGACGAGCGCGTTGAAGATGCCGAAGGCCTGGTTGAGCTGGTCGGAGATCTCGGACTTGAGCTCGTCGTTGGAGAGGACCGCCAGGTTCGGGTAGTCGCGCTCGACCAGCGCCTGGATCTTGTCCTCGAGCACGCCGCGCGCGTCGTCCGAGCTGGCCTTGAGCGCGAGCTGCGAGTCGGCGTTGACGCCGTAGGCCTGCCGGATCGTGCGCAGGGACATGCCGACCGTCTGCCCGCCGGCGAAGACCGTATCGACGATCGCGGCGACCCGCGCCCGGCGGGTGCCGGAGGGGCCCTCGAGGACCATCGTGTCGCCGACCTCGATCCCGGCCTCGTCCGCGTAGCCGCGGCCGACCGTCACCTCGCCGCGGCCGAGCGCGCCGTAGACCTCCGCCCGGCTCGCGTCGCCGGAGTCGAAGTCGGTCGTGTCCACCGCCGGGTACTCGCGCGGGTCGAAGCCGAAGAGCAGGCCCTGCGGCGCGTCCTTCTCACCCTCGAGCCGGGGCAGCTCGGGAACGGCGACGAGCCGCTCCGGGGTCACGACCTCCGCCTCGGGGATCCGCTCGATCCGCTTCTCGACGCCCTTCGCGATCGTCTGCTGCGGGCCCTGGCCCGGCGAGAGGCCCTGCGGCTGGACGGTCAGGTCGCGGGCGAAGCTCTCGTCGAACTCGCGCTCGATCGAGCTGAGGAAGCTGGAGCCGAGGCTGTTGATGCCGACCACGAGCGCGAGGCCGATCATCAGCGCCGTCGCGGTGGCCGCGGTGCGGGCCGGGTTGGAGCGGGCCGAGTCGGCCGCGAGGCGGCCCTCGACCGGCGCCAGGCGCCGCACCGGCCAGGACAGCACCCGCGTCAGCGGCGAGATCAGAAACGGCGCGATCAGCGCGATCCCGAAGAAGATCGCGATCGTCCCCGCGATCCCGGCGGCGGCGACCGCCGTCGTGGTCTCGTCGGCCGCGCCGAGCAGGAAGGCGCCCGCCAGTCCCGGCGCGATCAGCAGCACGCCGATCAGCGCCCGGACCGGGCGCGGCCGCGTCCGCACGCCCTCGGAGCCGAGCACGGCGCGGATCGGCGCGATCCGCCCCGCCCGCCGGGCGGGGTTGAGCGCCCCGAGCAGCGCGGTCAGCACGCCGGTCGCGACCGCGGCGGCGAAGGCGACCCAGGTCAGCCGCAGGTCCCCGACAGGGAAGCCGACCTCGCGCATCAGGGCGATCAGGCCAAGCGCCAGCAGCAGCCCGAGGCCGAGGCCGAGCGGCGCGCCGACCAGGCCCATCGCCCCGGCCTCGAGCAGGACCGAGCGGACGATCATCGGCCGCGTCGCGCCGAGCGTCCGCTGCATGCCGATCTCGCGCATGCGCTGGAGCACGGTCATGTTGAAGCTGTTGAAGATCAGGAAGCCGCCGACGAACAGCGCCATCCCGGCGAAGAAGTAGAGGACGATGTTGAGCGCCTGGACCTGCTCCTGGATCTCCTCGCTCTTGGCCTCGGGGGTCTTCACCTCGACGCCACGGCCGAACTCGCGCCGCAGGCGGTCCTGGGTCGCGGTCAGCAGCCCCTGGTCGTCGCCCTCGACGACGACCTCGACCTCGTCGAAGCCGCGCGGGCGGTCGAACGCCTGACGCGCCTCGCCCAGCGGCATCTGAGCGAAGCCCTCGCCGCCGAAGTCGAGCCCGCTCGAGAAGCGGAAGAGCCCGACCACCTCCAGGCGCGCCAGCCCGGCCGGGGCCGCGAGGCGCAGCCGGTCCCCCACCTCCACCCCGTTCGCGTCGGCCCAGGTCTGCTCGACCTCGATCTCCCTGCCGCCCTCGATCTCGCGGCCGGCCGTCAGCTGCGAGTCCGTGACGTCGCCCTCGGCCGGGTCGATGCCCGAGGTGTTGAGGACTCCCGCGTCGGTCACCTTGCCGTCGGCGGCGACCTGCGAGAGCACGGCGAAGACGCTGCCGCTCGCGCGCTCCACCCCTTCCGTGGCGCGGGCGCGCTCCAGCGCCGAGGCGGGCAGGGTCCCGGTCGACTGCGCGCCGGAGAGGACGAGGTCGGCCTCGCCGTAGACCGAGTCGTAGAGGTCCGTGAAGGTGCGCTGGATCGTCGCCGCCAGCAGCAGGACGCCGCAGATCATCCCGACGCCGAGCACGATCCCGGCGGCGGTCAGCAGGAGGCGGAGCCGGCGGGTCCGGAGCTGCCGGAAGCTGAGGCCGTAATAAGACCTCATTCCCGCATCTCCTCCGCTCCGCGTCCGGGGATGCGGGGTGATCCGACCACAGCTGTGGTCACCCTGGGGCGACCTCGCTGCTGAACGCCGCGAACGCCTCCATCACGCGCTCCTGCGAGCCGCCCTCCACCTCGCCGGCGAGACGGCCGTCGCGCAGGAAGACGACCCGGGAGGCGATCGCGGCCGCGCCGGGGTCGTGGGTGACGATCACGATCGTGTGGCCCTCGGTGCGGTTGAGCTCGGCCAGCAGCTCGAGCACCTGTGCCTCGGAGCGGGAGTCGAGGTTGCCGGTGGGCTCGTCGGCGAGGACCAGCGCCGGCTCCATCAGCAGCGCGCGGGCGATCGAGACCCGCTGCTGCTCCCCGCCCGACAGCTCGGACGGGAGGTGCTCCGCCCGGGGGCCGAGGCCGACGCGCCCGAGCAGCTCACGGGCGCGGAACCGGATGGCTTCGTCGCGGCGGCCGGCGATCAGCGCGGGCAGCAGCACGTTCTCCTCCGCGGTAAGGGCCGGCAGCAGATTGAAGAACTGGAAGACGAAGCCGATCCCCTCGCGGCGCAGGAGCGTCAGCTCGCGATCGTCGAGGCCGTCGAAACGCCGCCCGGCAAGGGCGATCGTGCCGGAGCTGGGGGTCTCCAGGGCACCGAGCATGTGGAGCAACGTGCTCTTGCCCGAGCCGGATGGGCCCATGATCGCGACCATCTCGCCGCGCGCGATCTCGAGGTCGACGCCGTCGAGCGCCCGCACCTGGGTATCGCCCGAGCCGAAGACCTTGCTCAGGTCCCGGATCTCGATCGCGGGCGGCTCCCCGCGCCCACCCGCCTCCATCAGGGGGCTCCGAGCTCCGCCTTGAGCCCTTCGATGGCCTCGATCGGGGTCGGGTCCACGCCGCGGCGCGCGGCGAGCTCAAGGGAGACGAGGTCGCCGAGCATCACCAGCTCCAGCAGCCGGGCGGTGCGGGTCTCCCCCTCCACCTCGACCGCGATCGCCTCGGCGCCGCCCTCCCCGACGACGGCGGCGCTGGCCTCGAAGCGGCGGTGGATCCGTGGGTGCTGGTCGGAGTCGGTGAGCATCACGGCGGCGAGCCGGCCGCCCGACTCGCCCCACGAGGCGATCTCGTTGTGGTTCGCCTCCGGCAGCACCGACCAGAGGGCAGGCAGCTTGGCGTTCTCGTTGACCTGGCACTTCCAGCGGTAGGCGGCCGGCGCCGTGAGGTCGGCTCCGTGGATGACCGGGGTCGCGTCGCCGATCCGCTCGGCGATCTCGGCCGCGCGCTCCGCCAGCGCGTCGCGGCGCGCCTCGAGATGGGCCGCAGTGGAATCGATCTCCGTGCGGAGCCCCGGCGCCGCGCCGCAGAGCCGGGCGTGCTCGGCGGCGACGGCGAACATGTAGCCGACGGCCGCGCGCGGAGGCATCCCCGACGGGAGGCCGACGACGGGGACGTCGGCGGCCCGCGCCGATTCCGCGAGCTGCCCGCCGGTTGTCGCGACGATCCGCTGCGCCCCGAGCGCCTCCGCCGCGTCGAAGCAGGCGAGCGTCTCCTCGGTGTCGCCCGAGTAGGACGAGCACAGGACCGCCGAGCCCGCGGGCGACCACGAGGGCAGGCCGTAGCCGCGGACGGTCACCAGCGGCCGCGCCAGGCGGTCGCCGAGCGCCGCGGCGGCGAGGTCTCCACCGATCGCCGAGCCGCCCATTCCGCAGACGATCGCCGCGGGAGCGTCCGTGGCCTGGAGCCTGGCGCTCTCGATGCGCCACAGCGCGTCCCGCAGGTGGTCCGGGATCGCGCGCACGTTGTCGCGCATGCCCTCGGCGTCCGGCCCGCTCACGCCGGTGCCCCCACGGTCTCGCCCTCGCCGATCACGTCGCCGTCGATCTCGGCGCCCGGCGCGACCTCGACGCCGGCCGAGAGGATGGCGCCGCGCAGGCGGGCGGACTCGCCGACCCTGCAATTCTCCAGCAGCACCGAGTCCACGATCGAAGCGCCCGCGCCGATCTCGCAACCGGCGCCCACCACGGCGCGCGCCCCGATCTCGGTGGCGTCGGCCACCTGGGCGCCCTCGCCGATCAGCGGCTCGCCCGGCGTGTGGGTCTCCGCGAGCACGGTCTCGACCCTGCACTCGAGTATGTCCCAGTTGGCCTGCAGGAACCGGTCGGGGGTCCCGATGTCGATCCAGTAGCCCTCGAGGCGCGTGCCGTAGAGGCCGTCGCCGACGAGGAGCGGGAACACCTCGCGCTCGATCGAGACCTCCTTGCCGGGCGGCACCAGCTCGAGCACCCCCCGCTCGAGCACGTAGGCGCCGGCATTGATCTCGTCGGTGTCGATCTCGGCCGGGTCGGGCTTCTCGAGGAACTCGGTGACCGCGCCCTCCCCGGTCCGGCGCACCAGGCCGTAGGCCGTCGGGTCGTCGACCGGATAGAGCGCGATCGTCGCCCGCGCACCGGTCTCCTCGTGCTGGGCGATCTGGGCGCTGAGGTCGAGGTCGCAGAGCACGTCCCCGTTCAGGACCAGGAAGCGCTCGGCCAGCATCTCCTCGCAGAACTTGATCGCGCCCGCCGTGCCGCGGGCCTCCGGCTCCTCCGCGAAGCGGACGGGGATCCGGGTGAAGCCCTCGAGCGCGGCCCGCACCCCGTCGGCGAGGTGCCCGCACGAGACGACCACATCGTCCACCCCGTGCCGCTCCAGCCAGTCGATCACGTAGGCGATGTGCGGCCGGTTGGCGAGCGGCAGCACCGGCTTGGGCACCGTGCTGGTCAGCGGGCGCAGGCGGGTGCCGGCCCCCCCGGCGAGGATCAGGGCCTGCATCAGGCGGGCTCCCCGCGCTCGGAAGCCGCCGCGCGCTCGGCCTCGGGCGCCGCGCGGCCGATGCCCTCGTAGGCGATGCCGGCCCGGCTGACCGCCTCGGCGTCGAGGAAGTTGCGGCCGTCCACGACCAGCGGCTGCGCCATGCGGCGGTGCACGTCGGTCCAGTCGAGCTCCGCGAACTCGGGCCACTCGGTCACGAGCACGGCAGCGTCGGCGTTCTCCAGCGCGTCCAGGGCGGAGGCGGCCATCTCGACCCCCGGTAGCAGCTCGCTCGCCTGCGCATGAGCGACCGGGTCATAGGCGGTGACCACCGCGCCCTCCCCCTGCAGCCGCGCGGCCAGCACGAGGCTCGACGCCTCGCGCATGTCGTCGGTGTCGGGCTTGAAGGCGAGACCCAGCAACGCGACGCGCTTGCCATCCAGCGAGCCGAGGTGCTTGGTCAGCTTGGCGACGACGCGCCGCTTCTGGAGCTCGTTCACCTCGATCACGGAGCCGAGGAGCTGGAAGTGGTAGCCGATGTTGCCGGCGAGCATCTTCAGGGCCTGAGTGTCTTTCGGAAAGCAACTCCCGCCGAAGCCCAAACCCGCGTTGAGGAACTTCGGCCCGATCCGGTCGTCCATGCCCATCCCGCGCGCGACCTCGGTGACGTCGGCTCCGGTCTCGTCGCAGACGTTCGCGATCTCGTTGATGAAGCTGATCTTGGTGGCGAGGAAGGCGTTCGAGGCGAGCTTGATCATCTCGGCGCTGGAGACGTCGGTGTGGACGAGCTCGCCGCCGAGCGGGGCGTAGAGCCTCTCGATCTCGCCCGCCGCCTCCCGGTCGTCGGGCTCGGCCCCGATCACCACCCGGTCCGGATGGAGGAAGTCCTCGACCGCCGTTCCCTCCTTGAGGAATTCCGGGCAGGAGACGTATGCCAGCCCGGGGAGCTCGCGGCGGACCGCGGCGCCGGTCCCGGCGGGGACCGTGCTCTTCATGACCAGGATGTGGTCGGAGCCGGGCTCGAGCTCATCGATCACCGCCCGCACCCGCGAGAGGTCGGCGTCGCCGGAGTAGGTGGGCGGCGTGTCCACGCAGACGAAGAGCAGCCTGGCGGCGCCGAGCAGCTCCCCCATGTCCGTCGTGAAG
>DASSYK010000079.1:0-7907 GCA_035703345.1 Solirubrobacterales bacterium | reverse complement strand
GAGGAGTTCGCGCGAATCGTCGAGCGCCTGGCCGACGCGGCGGCGGAGGCGGTGGGGCGGCTGGGCTGACGTGCCCAGCCGGAGCCTCCGAGCGGGAGCGCCGGCGCCGGGGTGACCCGGGAAAACCGGCACCGAGGGTTGGCGGATGGGCCGGGTGGCGGCATGGGCCCAGGGCGGCGAAATTTGCCGTCTGGTCGAGTTGCCCCCGGACGTGCGGGAGGAACTCGCCCCGGACGCCGATATCCCCGGACGTGGCGACTTTTGCACCGACGTGGGTGCGAAAGTCGCCAGGCCCGGCGCTTTCGTTGCCGCTTTCCTCTTTGGGAGTTTTCGGACTAGGCGCCCGGGCCCGGGGCCGCGGCGACCTGCGGCTCGTGGTCGCCGCCGTCTCCCGCTCCGGCCTCGGCGCGCTTGGCGGCGCGGTTCAGCTCGCGGCGGGCGATGACCATCTTGTGGACCTCGTCGGGCCCGTCGGCGACGCGCAGCATGCGCAGGAAGCGCCACATCCCCGCGAGGGGGGTGTCGTCGGACAGGCCTAGCGAGCCGTGGACCTGGATCGCGCGGTCGAGCACGTCCATGACGACGTTTGCCGCGACGACCTTGATCATCGAGATCGCCTGGCGGGCGCGGCGCTTGCCCTCGGTGTCCATCTGCCAGGCGGCGTAGAGGGTGAGGAGGCGGGCCTGGTCGACCTCCATCCGCGAGGTGGCGATGAAGTCCTGGACGAACTGCTTGTCGGCCAGCGGGCCGCCGAAGCTCTGCCGCTTGTTCGCGTGGTCGCACATCATCTCGATGGCGCGCTCGGCGGTTCCGATCGCGCGCATGCAGTGGTGGATGCGGCCGGGGCCGAGGCGGTCCTGGGCGATGACGAAGCCGGCGCCGCGCTCACCCAGGAGGTTGGAGGCCGGCACCCTGCAGTCCTCGTAGCGGATCTCGCAGTGGCCCGGCCCGCCGTCGTGGCCCATCACGGAGACGTTGCGGACCAGGTTGAAGCCGGGGGTGTCGACGGGGACGAGGATCATGCTCGCGCGGGTGTAGGGGGGTGCGTCGGGGTCGGTGACCACCATCGCGATCGCGAAGTCCGCGCCGTTGGCGCCGGAGGTGAACCACTTGTGGCCGTTGATGACCCATCCGTCGCCGTCGAGCTCGGCGCGGGTCTGGAGGGTGGTGGGGTCCGAGCCGGAGACCTCGGGCTCGGTCATCGAGAAGCAGCTCCGGGTCTCGCCGTCGAGCAGCGGGCGCAGGAAGCGCTCCTTCTGCTCGTCGGTGCCGTGGTCGACGAGGATCTCGCTGTTGCCCGTGTCGGGCGCGGCGCAGTTGAACGCCATCGGGGCGACCACGGGGCTGCGGCCCATCTGCTCGCAGAGGATCCCGTACTCCCAGTTGCTGAGGCCGGCGCCGAACTCCTCGTCGGGGAGGAAGAGGTTCCAGAGGCCCTGCTCGCGCGCCTTGGCGCGGATCCCGACGATCAGCTCGGGGTACGGGACTCCGGGCCTGACCTCGTCGTCGAGGGCCTGCATCGCTTCCGCCTCGACCGGGTAGACATGCTCGTCCATGAAGGCCTCGATCCGCTCGCGGAGCGCCTCGACCTCTGGAGAGGGGTTGAAGTCCACGGCTGAAAGCTACCGAGTGGCGCCCCGGCCGCGTCGCCGGTAGCGGGTGAACAGCTCCCCCTCGCGTTCGAGCAGCCACGCCAGCTCCAGCTCCTCGACGTCGGGGAGCCCTCCCTCGAGGATCCGGGGGCCCTCGCCGCCGGCGAGCTTCGGCGCGATCGTGAGGAAGAGCTCGTCTGCGAGGTCTTCCTCCCGCAGCCGGCCGTGGAGCATCGGTCCCCCCTCGCACAGCACCGATCGGATCCCCCGCTCGTGGCGCAGCCATGCGAGCGCGCGCACCAGGTCCACCCCGTCCGGGTGCCGCACGAGGCGGACCGGGGTGGCCGTGTCGGGCGGCTCCTCCTCGCTCGCCGTGAAGATCACGACGCGGCCGCCGCCGTCGGTGAAGAGCGGCGCGTCCCAGGGCAGCTCGAAGCGGTTGGAGACGATCACCGCGAGCGGGTCGTGGGTGAGGAGGGTGCGCTCGCGGTAGGCGCGCAGCGCCGGGTCGGAGACGATCCGGCCGTAGCGCTCGACGCGCATCGTCCCGGCGCCGATCATGATGGCGTCCACCCGGGTGCGAAGCCGCTGCAGCATCTCCGTGTCCGCGCGGCTGCCGATCGATCCCGAGCGCCCCGAGATCGTCGCCCGGCCGTCGAGCGTGGCGGCGAAGTTGAGCAGGAGATACGGGCGGTCCGGGGGGGCCAGCGCCTTGTAATCCAGCTCGGCGAGCTGTGCGGCCACCGTCGTCTCGGCGGGGTCCGGCATGAGCCTGCGCAGCGTGTGGGTCTCGCCGGGGATGCGGGCGGCGTCGCTCACGAGCCTTCGATCTCGTCGAGGTGGGCGACGTTCGCGCGGTCCTCCTCGTCCGCGCTCGGCTCGGCCGCGAACCAGGCGTCGAGGATCTCGGACAGCTCGGCCTCGGAGGTCGCGCGGAGGCTGATCGCCAGCGCGTTGGCGTCGTTCCAGCGGCGGGCGCCCTCGGCGGTCTGCGCATCGAGGCAGAGCGCGGCGCGGATGCCGGGCACCTTGTTGGCCGCGATCGAGGCGCCGGTTCCCGTCCAGCAGCAGACGATCGCCTGCTCGGCGCGCCCCTCGGCGACGTCGCGGGCGGCCGCCTCGCTCGCCCAGGCCCAGTCGTCGCGCTCGCCGGGGTCGAGCGCCCCGTGGGCGATGGGCTCGTGGCCCCGTTCCCGGAGCTGTTCGAGCATCGCCTCGGCGACCCCGGTGCGCTCGTCGGCTGCGACGGAGATCCTCATCGCCCGCAGCGTAAGCCTCGGCCGCCGAGATCGGCTCGCGCCGGTCCGCTCCGCCTTTCGCAAAGCCCCACGGCGGGACCCTCCGGCGGCTCAGCCGTAGCTCTTCCAGCCGGCGAACTCCCGGCCGGCGAGCTCCTGGAGCTGCCGGACGTCGTCGCCGAAGATGCCGAGCAGGTACTCCTCGATCTCAGGCGTCAGCTTCGGCTTCGGCGCCTCGGGGGCATCGGGGTCGTGGACCGCCTTCTCGACCATCCAGCGCATCCGCTCGGGCAGGCGGTCGAAGTTGCGGTCGAACGACCGGAAGCCCGGCAGCTTGACCAGCTTCTCCATGAACTGGTACTGGTCGGACTCCTTGGCGGTCGACTTCTCCCACTCGCGATCGAACTGCTCGGAGCTGAAGTTCGGGTCGACGCCGGCGAACGCGAATGCCTTCCGCATGGTGGCGTCGCGCTCGCTGCGCAGCTCCTCCTGCGTGATGATCTCGATCTGCTCGCGGGGGAACAGCTCGAGGTAGGGCTGGAGCTGCATCCAGTACAAGGAGCGGGTCACGTAGGTCTGGTCGTCGCGCAGCAGCACCTCCTCCATCGGCCGGGTCTCGTACCCCGCGCCGGTGGCGTGGCGCCAGTGGGAGAGGATGCGGCTGATCGGGTCGCGCACCATGTAGAGCAGCTTCGCGTCCGGGACGTTGTCGCGGATCCGCTGGGCGACGCCGTCGTAGCGCGGGCGGTTCGTGTAGTGCGGGGAGGACTCGCCGCGCACGGGGAAGCGGCCGTCGAAGCGCCCCTCGTACCAGGGGAGCCCGAGGTCCCAGTTGAGCTCCTTGACGAAGAAGTTGAGCTCCTTCGGCTTGGACATGTTGATCTCGGGGTGCAGGCCGAGATAGTGGTGGATGCTCGTCGTCCCGCACTTGAGCCCGCCGATGATGATCAGGTTCGGCAGCGCCGCGTGCCTGCGCCGCCGCCGCGGCACGTTGCCCATGCGCTTGCGATCGACCGCGTAGCGCTCGCGCGCGCGGTCGCACATCGCCTGGTCGGCGGGGTCGTGCGCAATCCCGGCGGTGCTCGCCGGTCCTGCCCCCGCGACGGTCTCTGTCCGCTCGCTGGTGGCTGCCATCAGAACGCGACATTTTGGCAACTCCCCGCACCGCCTGCCTGTCCGCGGCTTATGCTGCCCCGGCCGTGGACGTCTTCCGCACGCCTGAGGAGCGCTTCGAGGGCCTTCCGGGCTACGACTTCGAGCCCAACTACACCGAGGTGGACGGGCTGCGCCTGCACTACCTCGACGAGGGGGAGGGGCGGCCGGTCGTCTGCTTCCACGGCGAGCCGACCTGGGCGTACCTGTATCGGAAGATGCTGCCGCAGCTCGTGGCCGGCGGCCACCGCGTGGTCTGCCCCGACCACGCCGGCTTCGGGCGCTCCGACAAGCCCACCGACCGCGGCTGGTACAGCTACGACGGCCACGTCGAGCTCGTCACGAAGCTGCTGGCCGGCCTGGACCTCTCCGACGCGGTCGTCGTCGTCCAGGACTGGGGCGGCCCGATCGGGCTGCGCTGGGCGATGGAGAACGCCGAGCGGGTCGGCGCGCTCGCGATCCTCAACACCGGCCTCTTCACGGGCCGTGTCTCGAAGGGCTTCCTGGCGTGGCGCGAGTTCGCGGAGAAGAACCCCGACCTTCCCGTCGGCTTCGTGGTCCAGGGCGGGACGGCGACCGAGCTTCCCGACGACGTCGTGGCGGCCTACGAGGCGCCGTTCCCGACCGCGGAGTCGAAGGCGGGCGCCGCCCAGTTCCCGCTGCTCGTGCCGACCGACGAGGACGGTGCCGGCGCCGCGGAGATGCGCGCCGTCGTCGACGCGCTCCAGCGCTGGGACAAGCCGGCGCTGGTCGCCTTCTCCGACCAGGACCCGGTCTTCCCGTTTCCCAAGGGCGGGGAGCGCTTCGTCGAGTGGATCCCCGGGGTGGAGGAGCAGGTGCGCATCGAGGGGGCGGCGCACTTCCTGCAGGAGGACCGCGGCGAGCGGATCGCCGCGGAGATCCTGCGCTTCCTCGCCGATGAGTGACCGCCACCGGGCGGACCTCGACGCGGAGCTCGAGCGGCTCCCCTGGCGGGGGCCGGGCCCGGACCGGCCCGAGCTCCCGGTGCCGCCGCGGCGGCTGCCGCTGCGCTGGGGCGGGCGCTGGCGCAAGCGGTGGCGCTACATCGGCGCCTACGACGAGGCGTTCATGCTCTGCGCCGCGGTGGTGCACGTCGGCCCCGGCGCCCAGACTTTCTGGGCGCTCTGGGACCGCGAGGGCCGGCGCATGCGCGAGCGGACGCGGAAGCTGCTGCCGCTGGCGCGCCGGGAGGTGAGCCTCGACGGCCCGCGCGTCGCCCTGCACAGCGGCGACGTGGAGATCGACCTCGCGCTCGGGTCCTCCGAGCCGATCGAGACGATCTGCCCGAACGGCGAGGGCGGCTATACGTGGACCCGAAAGCGGGCCGGCTTCTCCGTCACTGGCCGCGTTGCGGTCGCCGGCGCCGAGCACCGCTTCGACGGCCGGGGTGTCGATGACGAGTCGGCCGGGTACCACGCGCGCAGGACCTCGTGGCTGTGGTCGGCGGGCGTCGGCGAGGCGGCGGACGGCCGCCCCGTGGCCTGGAACCTGGTGAGCGGGATCAACGACCCGCCCGCGCGCAGCGAGCGGGCGATCTGGATCGACGGGCGACCCAGCGAGCCCGAGCCCGTCAGCTTCGAGGGCCTCGACGCGATCGCGTTCGCGGACGGGTCGCGGCTTCGCTTCGAGGCCGAGGGCGCGCGCGCCCACAGCGAGGCGGTGCCGCCCCTCTTCCGCTCCGACTACGAGGCCCCGTTCGGCTCCTTCGCCGGGTCGCTCGCCGGGACCGAGCTCGCGTCGGGCCTGGGGGTGATGGAGCGGCACGATGCCGTCTGGTGAGCCGACGCCGCTCCGGGCGCTGACCCGCGCGCAGTGGCGCGAGGTCGCCATCGGCGCCTACCACCGCTTCGGCGAGGTCGCGCTCACCGACCGCGCGGCGGCGCTCGCGTACTACGGTTTCCTCTCGCTCTTCCCGGCGCTGATCGTGGCGGTCGCCGCGCTGGCGCTGCTCGGCGACTACCCGGAGACCTACCGCGCGATCATCGACGCCCTCCGCGACGCGGCGCCGGGCACCGCGGTCGACACGATCGACAGCGCCCTGCGCGACGTGATGCGCGGCTCCGGGGCTGAGAGCCTGCTCGGGATCGGCCTGGTCTTCTCCTTCATCACCGCGTCGGGCGCGACCGGCGCCTCGATCCGGGCGCTGGAGGCGATCAACGGCACGGGGGAGAGCGGGACCTTCGTGCGCAGCAACCTGACCAGGCTCTGGCTCACACTTGCGCTGATGACCCTCTTCCTGATCGCCTTCGCAGCGCTGGTCCTGGCCGGGCCGCTGTTCGGCTCGATCGCGGAGAGCGCAGGGCTGGGTGACACCGGCCGGACCGTCGTCTCGCTGAGCCGCTACCCGGCGGGCCTCTGCGCGCTGCTCGGGGCGACCCTGCTGCTGTACACCCGCGCGCCGGCGGGGGCGCCGCGGCGGCTGGTCGACCACCTGCCGGGCGCCCTGTTCGCGGCGCTGCTCTGGGTGATCGCGTCGGCGGCCTTCTCCTTCTACGTCTCGAACTTCAACTCGTACGACGCGACCTACGGATCGCTCGGCGCGGTGATCGTGCTGCTCGTCTGGATCTACGTCAGCGGCATCGCCCTGCTGCTCGGCGCGCTCCTCAACCACCAGCTGCTGCGGGTGCGCGGACTGCTTTGAGCACGCCCCTGCTCGCCTTCGACCCGAGCTCGAGCGCCGACCGCTTCCTGCGGGGCGCCGACGAGTTCTTCGACCGCATCGGCGACATCGGCTGGCCGGCGATGACGCTGGCGCTCGCCCTCTACCTCGCCCATCTCCTCGCGCGCACGCGGGCCTGGCAGAACGTGCTCCGCGCCGCGTATCCGAACCAGGAGGTGCCCTACGCGCAGATCACCGCCGCCTACCTGGCCGGCGCGGGGCTCAACAGCTTCCTCCCCGCCAGGATCGGCGACGCGGTCAAGATCTTCCTCGCCAAGCGCTCCATCAAGCGCTCCTCCTACCCGGCGATCGTCTCCTCGTTCTTCGTCCAGTCGGTCTTCGACACGACCGCCGGGCTCATCGTCTTCGTCTACGCCCTCACCCAGGGCCTGCTGCCCGAGCCCCCGGAGCTGCCGAACCTGCCCGCCTTCGACATCTCGTTCTGGGCCGAGAACCCGCGCCTGCTGATCCTCTTCATCACCGCGCTCGGCATCGGAGTGGTCGTCCTCTTCGCCGTGCTCGCTCGCCGCGTCCAGGACTTCTGGGCGCGGATCAAGCAGGGCGTGGTCGTCCTCACCGACTTCCCCCTCTACCTGAAGACCGTCGCCTCCTGGCAGGGCGTCGCCTGGCTGATGCGCTTCTTCGCCTTCTGGTTCTTCCTCGAGGCCTTCAACATCGGCGGCTCCTTCCAGAACGTGATGCTGGTGATGAGCGTCCAGGCCATCGCCACCCTCCTGCCACTCACTCCCGGCGGCGCCGGCGCCCAGCAGGCCCTCCTGGTCGCCACCCTCGCCGGCCCCGGCCCGATCGCGGTCCTCACCTACTCCGTCGGCCAGCAGATCGCCATCGCCGTCTGGGCCGCGATCCTCGGCTTCCTCGCCCTGGGGTTCGTGTTCCGGACGACCGACTGGCGGACCCTGATCCTCCACGCCGGCGCGGAGGCGGACGAGCAGCGCGAGCGCGAGCAGGCGCGCGAGACGGGAAGGGTGAGGCCGCGCCGGGAGTAGGGCAGCGCCGGGACGAATAACCGGGCAACGAAGGGGAGGTGACCCGGGAGGTGGGCCGAGATCTGCCGGGTTGGCGACTTCCGCACCGACGTGGGTGCGTAAGTCGCCAAACCACGGGAATCTCTACCTCCGCCCGGGCTGGGTCGACTTCCTCCCGGACGTGCGGGAGCAAATCGACCCGAGCCGGAATCTCACGGCCCGGTGGCCACTCCCGTCAGCCCGGCCGGCGAGAATCCGG
>DASSYK010000106.1:0-3775 GCA_035703345.1 Solirubrobacterales bacterium | reverse complement strand
CGCCCAGCGTCGAGTTCGCCTGGATCGCCCTCGGCAGCCACGGCCGCCGCGAGCCGGTGCCCTCCTCCGACGTCGACTCCGGGCTCGCCTGGAGCGACCCGGCCACCGGCGCCGAGGAGGAGGCGGAGGCGCGGCTGCGTGCGATCGCCGCCGACGTCGCCGACACGGTCGAGGTCCTCGGCTGGAAGCTCGACGCGCATGGGGTGACCGCCGCGGGCGTCTTCGCGGCGCACTCGATCTCGGACTGGCGCCGGATCATCCCCAAATGGCTCTCCGAGCCCAGCGACGAGCGGGTCCTGGTCGCCACCTCCGTCCTGCTCGACGGGCGGGTCGTCCGCGGCCCGGCGGACCTGGATCCGACCGCCGTCCTGCACGAGCACGCGCGGGACTCGGCGCTGCTCCACTGGATGCTCCGGCTCGCCCTCGCCTCGAAACCCCCGACCGGCTTCCTCCGCGACCTGGTCGTCGCGGCGTCGGGTGAGCGCGACAAGGCGCTCGACATCAAGCACGCGGGGCTGCTGCCGGTGGTCGAGCTCGCCCGCTACGCGGCGCTGGAGACCGGCTCGCGGGCGCGCTCCACGCGCGAGCGGCTGCGGGACGCGGCGTCCGCAGGCAACCTCGCCGAGCAGGATGCGCGCGTCCTCGCCGAGGCGCACCAGCTCTTCTCCGGCCTGCGCCTGGAGCACCAGGTCGAGCGGCTCCGCACCGGGTCCGAGCCCGACGACCTGCTCGACCCCCGCGAGCTCAACGCCCTCACACGGCGCTACCTGCGCGACGCCTTCCGCGAGGTCTCGGCCGTGCAGAAGGGCCTCGCGCGCAAGCTCAACCGGCCCTTCGGCTGATGGAGGGGGCGCCCGCGGAGGCCGCGGCGAGGGCCTACGCCGCGGCAGAGGCTCCGCCGGACGCAACGCCATGGCGCCAGGCGCCGTTCGTGGTGATCGACCTGGAGACGACGGGCCTCGATCCTGCGCGCGACGAGATCATCAGCTTCGCCACGGTGCCGGTCGACGGCGGCAGGGTGCGACCCGGTGAAGGGCGCTACGAGCTCGTCCGGCCCCAGCGCATGCCCTCCGCCGCGACGATCCGGATCCACGGGCTGCGCCCCGCCGACCTCGCCTCCGCGCCCCCGCAAGCCGAGCTCTTGGGCACGCTGCTGGAGGCGCTGCGCGGGCGGGTCCTGGTCGCGCACGTGGCCTCCATCGAGGAGGGGTTCCTGCGCGCCGCGCTGGCGGAGCAGGGCGTCGAGCTGCTCAACCCTGTCGCGGATACGGCCGCGATGGCCGCACGGCTCGCGGCGCTGCGGGGACACCACGCCGCCGCCCGGCGGGCGATCGGGCTCACCCGGCTGGCCCGCTCGCTGGACCTGCCGGTCCACCGGCCCCACCACGCCGACGGCGACGCCCTGACGACGGCGCAGGCGTTCATCGCGCTCGCGGCCCACCTGGAGGCCTTCGAGCCGGTCACGGTCGGGTCGCTGCGCGGGTTGCGGGCCCCGCGAGACGAGCCCTCGCGGCTGCGGAGGCTCGTCCGCCGCGCGGCCGCCGCGCTGCGGCGCGCCTGAGGCGGGCGAGCCTCCGCTCGCTCAGATCAGGAGAAGAAGGCGAGGGCGAGCGCGATGGCGCCGCAGATGGCCAGGCCCGTCATCCCGAACTTGAAATCCTTGCTGCCGATGTCTTCCATCTCGCTCCCTTTCGTTTGTCCGATGCACCGAAGGCGTCCGCCTCCGGGCCCAACCCTTTCACATCATCCGGCCCTGATCCGCTCGCCCTTCGGATCGAAGAGCGGCTCGCGGGCCACCTCGCCCTCGATCCAGTCGCCGAAGATCTCGACCGCCACCTCGGTGCCCGGCTCCGCGTGCTCGGGCGGCAGGTACGCGTAGGCGATCGAGGACCCGATCGTGTAGCCGTAGCCGCCGGTCGTCACCCGGCCGCGAATCTCGCCCCCGATCCGCACCGGCTCGTTGCCGAGCGCGACCGAATGCGCGTCGGCGAGCGTCAGGCAGGAGAGCTTCGTGCGGGGGCCCTTCTCCCTGGCCTCGGCCAGCGCGTCGCGGCCGATGAAGCCTCCGGGCTTGTCGAGCTTGACGCAGAAGCCGACGCCTCCCTCGTACGGCGTCTCGTCCGGGGTGATGTCGGCGCCCCAGACGCGGTAGCCCTTCTCGAGGCGCATCGAGTCGATCGCCCGGTAGCCGCCGGCGACCATCTCGTGCGGCTCGCCTGACTCCCAGAGTGCGCGCCAGAGGCCGAGCCCGTACTCGGCCGGGCAGTAGAGCTCCCACCCCAGCTCGCCGACGTAGGTGACCCGCAGGGCGCGGACCGGCACGTCGCCGACGGTGGTCTCGCGGACGTTCATGTAGCCGAAGGCCTCGTTGCCGAGGTCCTGCGGGGTCAGCGGCTGCAGGATCTCGCGGGCCTTCGGGCCCCAGATCCCGAAGCAGGCGTACTCCGAGGTGACGTCGTGGACCTGGACCGAGCCGGCCTCGGAGCCTTGGGGGAGGTGCCGGCGGATCCACTCGCGGTCGTGGTTGCCGAAGGCGGTGCCGGTGACGATCGAGAAGCTCTCCTCCGCCAGCCGCGCCACCGTGAAGTCGCACTCGATGCCGCCGCGGCTGTTGAGCATCTGCGTGTAGGTGATCTTCCCGGGCTCGCGGGCGACCTCGTTGTCGCAGAGGCGCTCGACGAACCCGGCGGCGCCGGGTCCCTCGATCTCGAGCTTCGCGAAGGACGACTCGTCGAAGAGTCCCGCGGTCTCGCGGGTCGCGAGGTGCTCGGCGCCGATCGCCGGCGACCAGTGCTGCCCGGCCCAGCCGCGCGGGCGCAGCGACTCGTCCCCGGCGGCCGCGTTCGAGTCGTACCAGTTGACCCGCTCCCAGCCCGACTTCTCGCCGAAAGCGGCGTCGTGCTCGCGGTGCCAGGTGTTCGCGGGGCTGACCCGCAGCGGGCGCCCGGCCTCGCGCTCGTGGTTCGGGTAGCGGATGTCGTAGTAGGTCTCGTAGGTCTCCACGACCCGCTTGGCCGTATACGCGGGCGAGCGGTACTGCCGGCCGAAGCGGCGGATGTCCATGTGCCAGAGGTCGATCTCCGGCTCGCCGCCGACGATCCACTCGGCCATCACCTTGCCGATGCCGCCCGCGCCCGCCAGGCCGTGGGCGCAGAACCCCGCCGCGACGAACAGGCCGGCGACCTCGGTCTCCCCGAGACAGAACTCGTTGTCCGGGGTGAACGCCTCCGGGCCGTTGATCAGGCGCGTGATCGTGACCTCGTCCATCACCGGGACCCGCTCCTTCGAGTTCTCGGTGATCTCCTCGAAGCGGTCCCAGTCGTCCTCGAGGAGCCGGCCGTTGAAGTCCGAGGGGATGCTCTCGAAGCGCTCGGTGCCCTCGGGCACGAAGGCGGGATCGCTCCGGCGCTCGTAGCCGCCCATGACGAGGCCGCCCCCCTCCTCCCGGTAGTAGATGAGGAGGTCCGGGTCGCGGAGGGTCGGCAGCGGGTTCTCCGGATCGCGCTCCCGGAACGGCTGCGTCACGAGGTACTGGTGCGACATCGGCAGCATCGGGATGCGCACCCCGGCCATCCGCCCGATCTCGGCGGCGTACATGCCGCCGGCGTTGACGACCACATCCGCCTCGATCCGCCCGCGCTCGGTCTCGACGGCGCGGACACGGCCCTCTCGGACCTCGATCCCGGTCACGCGGGTGTTGGTGTAGGTGCGGACCCCGCCCTGGCGCGCGCCGTCGGCGAGCGCGAAGGTGAGCTGCGACGGGTCCAGGTAGCCG
>DASSYK010000066.1:0-4839 GCA_035703345.1 Solirubrobacterales bacterium | reverse complement strand
AGTCGCGTCGCATCGGCGGGGTGATCTGCATCTCGCTGGCGCTGGTGCTGGTTCCGCTCACGCTGGCCTCGGCCCCGACCGAGGCGATCGGCGACGCCGGGTGGTTCGCCGTCGCCGGGATCGCGGTCGTCGACCTGCTCGTGGCGCTCGCCCTCCTGCGTCCCGGCTCGCGGATCGGCTTCGGCGGGCTCCTCGCGCTCACCTACGGCGCGGTCGCGCAGGTCGCCGCTCTGGAGTGGCTGGCCGGCAGCGCGGCCACGCCGTACCACCTGCTCTACCTCGCCCCCGGGGTGCTGCCGCCGAGCATCCACCCTCCGAGGCGGGCCCTCCCGCTTCTGGCGACGATCACCGCGGCGCTCTTCCTGCCGCTCCTCTACGAGGGCTGGCACGGCGGCGCCGCAGCGGAGATGGGGCTGGAGGCCGGCTTCATCTGGATGCTGGCGCTGATCACCATGGCCGTCACCAACGCGGTCCGCGAGCAGCGCCTCCTGCTGATCTCCGAGGGCGAGGCCGCGAATCGGCTCGCCCGCCGCGACGGGCTGACCGGCCTCGGCAACAGGCGCGCCTTCGACGAGGTGCTGGAGCGGGAGATCGCCCGCAGCCGCCGCAGCGGCGCCCCGATCAGCATCGTCGTGATCGATCTCGACCGCTTCAAGTCGGTCAACGACCGCTTCGGTCACCTGGCCGGCGACCAGGCCCTGAAGACGGTGTCGGAAGCCCTGCACGCCACCGTCCGGGTCCCCGACACGGCCTTCCGCTGGGGCGGCGACGAGTTCGCCCTGATCCTCCCGGACTCCCCGCTCGAGGGCGCGGTGGAGGTCGGTGAGCGCGTGCGGAGGGTGCTGCAGGAATCCTCGGCGCTGCCGCACGGAGACCCGATCGAGATCAGCGTCGGCATCGCCGAGCTGAAGCGCGACCAGAGCGCGGACGCGCTGCTCGAGGAGGCGGACGCCGGGCTCTTCGCCCAGAAGCGCGAGCACGGGATCGAGCGCACTGCGCCGGCCCCGAGCGCATAGGCTGGTCGCGTGGACTTCGAGCTGCGCCGCAAGGACCTGCACGAGAGCCGCTTCGTCCATGGCGACCCGCCGTCGCCGGGCGACCGCGAGGCGCTGCTCCGGATCGAGTCCTTCGGGCTGACCACCAACAACATCACCTACGCCGTATTCGGCGAGGCGATGAACTACTGGGACTTCTTCCCGGCCTCGGACCCTGACTGGGGCAGGCTGAACGTCTGGGGCTACGCCCACGTCGAGGACTCACGGCACCCCGATCTCGCGCAGGGCCTGCGCGTCTACGGCTACCTCCCCTGCTCCAGCCACCTGCTGGTCGTCCCCGACCGCATCGACGAGAAGGGCTTCGTCGACGCCGCGCCGCACCGGGCGGAGCTGCCCTCCGCCTACCAGGGCTACCGCGACGTCGAGGCCGACCCGGTCTACTCGGCCGACCTCGAGGACGAGCAGATCCTCTTCTGGCCGCTCTTCTACACCTCGTTCCTGATCGATGACTTCCTCGCCGACGAGGACTTCTTCGGCGCCGACACGATCGTGATCTCCAGCGCCTCGTCGAAGACGGCGATCATCGCCGCCCACCTGCTCGCGCAGCGCGAGGGCATCGAGATCGCGGGGCTGACCTCCGCGGGCAACCGCGAGTTCGTCGAGGGGCTGAACGTCTACGACTCGGTCTTTCTCTACGACGACGTCTCGCAGCTTCCGGGCGAGCGTGCCGTCTACGTCGACGTCTCGGGCGACGGCGCGGTCCGCACCGACATCCACGCCCACTACGGTGACCGCCTCGCCCACAGCGCCGCGGTCGGCATGACCCACTGGACCCAGATGGCGCAGGGGGCCGGCGAGCTCGAGGGGCCGCGCCCCGTCTTCTTCTTCGCCCCGGACCGGATCAAGAAGCGCGGCGCCGACTGGGGCACGGCGAAGCTCGACCAGAACGTCGCCGAGGCGTGGGCCCCGTTCGCGGAGTGGGCCTCGGAGTGGCTTCGCGTCGAGCGAATCTCGAGCGAGGACGACATCCAGCGGGTCTACCTCGAGCTGCTCGACGGGAAGGTCGACCCGACGGCGGGCACCGTCGTCGACCTCGAGAACTAGGCGTCGGCCGCGGCGCCGTACTGCTCGCGCAGCACCCGGCGCAGGATCTTGCCGGAGGCCGATTTGGGGATCTCCTCGACGATCTCGACCTCCCGCACCTTCTTGTACGGGGCGACGCGCTCGGCCACGAAGGCCATCAGCTCGTCGGCGCCGAGGTCGCCCTCGCAGACGACGCAGGCCTTCGGGTACTCGTCGCCCCCCTCGTGCGGGACGCCGATCACGCCGGCGTCCTTCACCTGGGGGTGGGAGACCAGCACCGCCTCGAGCTCGGCCGGCGGCACCTGGTAGCCCTTGTACTTGATCAGCTCCTTGAGCCGGTCGACGATGAACGCGTAGCCGCCGGCATCGATGCGGGCGATGTCCCCCGTGCGCAGCCAGCCGTCGTCGGTGAGCGTCTGGGCGGTCGCCTCGGGCTGATCGAGGTAGCCGACCATCACCTGCGGCCCCCGGATCCAGATCTCGCCCTCGCCGCCCTCGGCCGCGTCCTCCCCGCTCGCGGGATCGACCAGCCGTGCCTCGGTGTTCGGCACCAGCGGCCCGACGCTCCCGGGCGGGGTCACGGCCGCGTCGTCGACGCGCGTCTTGTGCGAGACAGGGCTCAGCTCGGTCATCCCGTAGCCCTGGCGGATGGGAACCCCGATGCGCGCCTCGGCGCGGCCCGAGAGGTCCTCGTCGAGCGGCGCCGCGCCGGAGATCACGATCCGCAGGCCGGAGAAGTCCCGCCCCTCCACCTGGGGCGCCGTCGCGAAGGCCAGCACTACCGGCGGCGCGATGTGCAGCAGGGTGACGCCGTGGTTCTCGATGATGTCCAGCAGCCCGTCGAGGTCGAACCGCGGCATCGTCACGATCGTCGCGCCCTTCGCCAGGCCCTGGTTCAGGACCACCGTCTGGCCGTAGATGTGGAAGAAGGGCAGCACCCCGACGAGCGTGTCGTCCTCGCTCAGCGTGATCCCGTCCTGGATCTGCTCGATGTTCGCGACCAGGTTGCGGTGGGAGAGCACCACGCCCTTCATCACGCCGGTCGTTCCGCTCGAGTAGGGCAGCACCGCGAGGTCCTCGGGCTTGATGCCGACGTCCTCCGGCTCAGCGCCGTCGGCGGCCAGCTCGAAGACGCTTCCCTCCGCGCCGCGCTCGAGCGCTCGCACCCACTCCGCCCCGGCCCGCTCGGCCGCATGGCGCAGCGGCTCGACGAGCGGCCCCATCGCGATCACCCCGCGCGTCTTGGAGTCGCTGAGCTGCTTGCCGACCTCGTCGGGCGTCAGCAGCGGGTTGATCGGGGTGACTACCCCGCCCGCGCGCAGGATCGCGTGGTAGGCGATCGCCCACTCCGCGCTGTTGCCGCCGACGAGCGCGAACACGTCGCCCCTGCCGAGGCCGTCGCGCTGCAGCCCCGCCGCGAGCGCGTCGACCACGTCGGCGAACTCAGCGTAGGTGATGACGCCCCCGCTGACGCCGTCGATCAGCGCTGGGTGCTCGCCGCGCTCGCGCGCCTCCCCGAGCACGTGCTCGGGGAGGGTCGCGTCCGGAATCTCGACGTCGGGCCTCTTGCTCTTGTAGATCACGCTCTCCTCCGCCTCCCGGCCGCTTTGCGGCAACCCTAGTCGGATCGCGCCACGAGCAGCGCGGCGAAGCGGTCGGCCGCCTCCTCCCCGATGACGTCGAGGAAGAGGCTCGGCTCGATCAGCTCGAGCTCGATCATGCAGAGGCGCTCGTCGAGGTCCCGCACGAGGTCCACCCGCGCGTAGAGCGGGGCCGGCTCGCCGGAGAAGATCGACGCCAGCGCGGCCAGGACCCGCTCCCCCGCCCGCTCGGCCTCCGCGCCCGCATCCGCCGGCCGGTAGGTCCCGCCGTACTGCGCCTGCACCCGGAAGTCGCCGCCCGCCGGGACCTTGCGCACCGCGTACGAGAGCGCGCCACGGAGATGGACCAGGCTCAATTCCCCCTCGCGCTCCAGCGCCGGCAGGTAGGGCTGGACGAGCGAGGGCTCGGCGATCGAGGCGATGGCCCCCTCGACCTCGTCGGGCCGCACGCGGCGCAGGTTCATCGCTCCGAGGTCCACCGCCGGCTTGACGACCACCGGGTCCCAGCCGCGCTCGGCTGCCTCGTCGGCGGCCGCGGCCGCGCGCTCGGCGTCGGCCCAGATCGTCGGGACCACCTGCACGCCCTGCCCCTCCAGCTCGCGCAGGTAGCGCTTGTCGAGGTTCCACTCCACCAGCGCCGCCGGGTTCTCCAGGCGCGTCGCCTCGGAGGCACGGGCGAGCCAGCGGCGGAACTCGCCCGGGCGCTCGTGGTAGTCCCAGGTCGAGCTGATCCAGGCGGCGTCGTAGCGGCCCCAGTCCACCTCCGGGTCGCTCCAGACGGCGAGCTCGCCGCGGTGCCCCGCGCGCGTGAGCGCGGGCAGCAGCCGGCGCGCGTCGGCGTCGGGGACGGGCGGGTCTTCGCAGGTGGCGACCGCGATCTCGATCGGCGGACCCTATGCGGACGGGCGAGTCGCCGGCGCGCCGGGGGCGCCATCATTGGGGTGATGGAGAACGCACTCGAGCTCCGCGGCCTGACCAAGCGCTACGACGACGGCACCCTCGCCCTCGACGATCTCGAGCTCGAGGTCCCGGCGGGAAGCTTCTTCGGGCTGCTCGGGCCCAACGGCGCCGGCAAGACGACGCTGATCAGCGCCGTCTGCAACCTGCTCCGGCCCACGTCGGGCGAGCTGCGGGTCTTCGGCCACCCCGCCGACTGCCTC
>DASSYK010000042.1:0-3588 GCA_035703345.1 Solirubrobacterales bacterium | reverse complement strand
AAGACGACCCTGTTCCGGGCGGCCGTGGGCCTGCTGAAGCCGGCCTCCGGGACGATCGAGATGGGCGCCGCTCGCGTCGCGTTCGTGCCCCAGCGGCTCGACCTGGAGCCCTCCTTCCCGGTCACCGTCCGCGACGTGGTGCGCATGGGCCGCTACGGGGAGCTCGGCTACTGGTGCCGCTTCAGCGAGCGCGACCGCGAGCTGGTGGACGACGCGATCGAAGGCCTCGGGATCGCGCCGCTCGCCGAGCGGCGCTTCGGCGACCTCTCCGGGGGCGAGCGCCAGCGCGCGCTGCTGGCGCAGGCGAAGGCCCAGCAGGCCGAGATCATGCTGCTCGACGAGCCCTTCACGGGCCTCGACGCGCCGACGCGCGCGACGCTGATCCGGGAGCTCGCAGCCTGGCGCGAGCAGGGACGGACCATCGTCGTCGCCACCCATGACCTCGAGAGCGCCAGCCGCGACTACGACTACGTCCTCGCGCTCAACCGCCGCGTCGTCGCCTTCGGGCCCGCATCCGAGGTCTGCAATGAAGAAGTGCTCGCGCGGACCTTCGCGGGCCACGTCGTCCGGGTCGGGGACCTCATCGTCGACACCTCCCACCACCATCACGGAGCGGGCTAGTCGTGGAGTTCCTGACCGAGCCCTTCGACGCGGAGTTCGTGCGCACCGGAGCCCTGGCGGCGGCCGTCGTCGGGGTGCTGGCCGGTGTCGTCGGGTGCTACGTGATCCTGCGCGGGATGGCGCTGATGGCGGACAGCCTCGCCCACGGCGTCCTGCCCGGCGTCGCCATCGCCTTCGCGCTGACCGCGAGCGGCGCCGACCAGGGGCCCGACGAGGCCGCCCTGTTCGCGGGCGCGCTCGCCGCCGGGCTGGTCACCGCGGCGGGCACCAGCCTGATCCTGCGCCGCAGCCAGGTCCGCCAGGAGACGGCGGCGGGCGTGGTCTTCGTCTTCATGCTCGCGCTCGGGGTCGTGATCGTCTCCAGGGTCGAGGGCTACTCCGTCGACCTCACATCGTTCCTGTTCGGCGACGTGCTCGGGGTCTCCGGCGGCGAGGTGGCGTTCAGCGCGATCCTGGCCGCCGCGGTGCTCGCGGTGGTCGCGGTCCTCTACCGCCCCTTCCTGCTGCTGTCCTTCGACCCGCAGCGCGCGGCGGCGCTCGGCCTGCCGGTGCAACGGCTCGACCTCGTGATGCTGGTGCTCGTCACGCTCGCGGTCGTGATCGGCTTCCGAGTGGTCGGGGCGCTGCTGGTGCTCGGCCTCCTGATCGCGCCGCCGGCGACCGCGGCCCTGGTGACGAAGCGGCTGCCGGCGATGATGGCCGTCTCGGCGGGGATCGCCGTCGCCAGCGCCCCGCTCGGCCTGCTCCTGTCCTGGCATCTCGACCTCGCCGCGGGCGGCTCGATCGTCCTGGTCGCCGTGAGCGCCTTCCTGCTGGCGCTGATGCTGCGGCCGGCCGCTCGCTAGGAGCTACCGGCCCTCGCGCTGGTCGCGCTTGGCGTCGACGAAGGCCTTGGCGGTCGCCGCGAGGACGACCACGACGGGGACGAGGTACAGGACCCACATCGCCCAGTGGCCGGTGTGCGCGAGCAGCAGGGGCATCCCGACAAGTATTGCGGAGGCGTCCGCCCACTCAGATCGACGCTCCAGCCAGGAACCGTCTGATAATCATTCTCATTAATGTCCGTGCCGGAGATCCCGTGAAGAAGAAGCTCGCCGCCCTCACCCTCACCCTCGCCGTGCCCCTCGCCCTCGCCGCCTGCGGCTCCGACGGCGGCTCGGAGGGCCCCCCGACAGTCACGGCCACGACCGGCATCCTCGCGGACATCACCGCCCAGGTCGCCGGCCCGGACGCCGACGTCGAGCAGCTCATCCCCGAGGGCAGCAGCCCCCACGACTTCCAGCTCAGCGCCAAGGACCGCGCCGCGGTCGAGGACTCGATGCTGCTGGTCAGCAACGGCGAGGGGCTCGAGGCCGGGATCCCGATCGACGAGATCGACGTCGAGCGGTTCGAGCTGACCGACCACGTCCAGGACCTGCTCCCCCTCGAGGATGACGGGGACGCCGACCCACACGTCTGGATGGACCCCGCCCGCGTCGCGGCCGCCCTTCCCGCGCTCGCCGATGCCCTCGCCGAGGCCGACCCCGACCACGCCGCCGGCTACCGGCGCCGGGCGAAGGACTACGCCGCGGAGCTCACCGCCCTGGACGCCGAGATGGCGGCGGAGCTCGGGGCCGTCCCGCCCGCGAATCGCGAGCTCGTCACCTCACACGACGCGCTCGGGTACTTCGCCGACCGCTACGGCTTCGAAGTGGTCGCGACCCCCTTCCCCGCCTCGGGCGCGGAGGCCGAGGCGAGCGCCGGTCGCATCGCCGAGGTCGAGGACGCCATCAGCGCCACGGGCGTCCCCACCGTCTTCGCCGAGGCGGAGGACGACCCCGAGGTGCTCGAGCTGATCGCCGGCGAGACCGGCGTCGCGATCGAGCCGGGGCTCCTCGTCGAGAGCCCCGGCCCGGCCGGCGACTACGTCGGGATGCTCCGCAGCGACGCGGCGCTCATCGCCGCGGGGCTGCGGGCTCCTCAGGAGTAGCTGTCCCAGTAGCGCAGATACCCGAGCGGGTCGATCGGGCTGCCGCCCGAGTACCAGCCCTTGCCGGCCCAGATCTCGAAGTGGAGGTGGCAGCCCTGGGCGTTGCACGTCTCCCCGACCTTGCCTAGCTGCTGGCCGGTGGTCACCCGCTGGCCCGCGCTGACGCGCGGCGCGCTCTGGAGGTGCATGTAGACGTGGTCCTGCTTGACGCCGTCGGCGTCGATGACCACGTAGTTGCCCGCCGAGCCCTGGTAGCCGGCGGCCTTGACGCGGCCGGTGTGGATGGCGACGAGCTTGGTGCCGCAGCTCGCGAACACGTCCTGGCCCTGGTGCGAGTGGCCGCTGCGAGCCGAGCCGAAGCGCGAGCCCGAGCTGCCGTAGTCGTGCGGGCCGCGGATCGGGAAGCGGAACTGCTGCTGGATCGCACGCAGCTGGGCGTTGGTGCCGACGGCGAACGGGACGGAGGAGTCCTTCACCTGCCCGAAGCTGTCGCGGACGCGGACCGGTCCGCTCACCGACCCCTTGCCGACGCGGGCGATCACGGCGCCGGTCGGCTTGATCGTCGGGTTCGGGTCCTTCGCGCGCTTGCCGTCGCCGCGGGGCAGCGAGACGACCTGGACGTTGCCGAGGTCGGTGCCGCTGAGGCGCATCTTCGACTTGACCGTTCCGGTGGTGCCGTTGATACAGCGCGTGAGGCACTGGATGCCGGTCACCTGCGGGTCGCCGGGGGCCGCGGCCCCGCCGCCCACCTGGGCCTGCGCGACGTCCGTGACTCCGAGACCGGCGACGATGGCGACGGCCAGCCCGAGCTCGAGGCGTACGCGCGAACGCGTGTGTAGCAAACTCGAAATCACCTGTGCCTGTCCCTCCTTCTCTGGCCTGCGGAGTTAGCTGACGGGCTCGCGCCGAAAGAGCGGCGCTGCGAGTCGTGCTGCCTCGGTTCGCCCCGTGGGCCGGCGTGCCGGCCCGAGTGGTTCCCCCGCTCCCCGTCCGAAGGG
>DASSYK010000019.1:0-10289 GCA_035703345.1 Solirubrobacterales bacterium | reverse complement strand
CTACGACGTCCTCTGCCTCTCCGGCCGCGGCGACAAGGACATGGAAGAGGCCACCGCGAAGCTCGCCGAGCTCGATGGCTGAGGCGACGGCGAGCTCGATCTCGGACGCCTTCGCGCGCGCGCACGACGAGGGGCGCGCCGCGCTGATGCCGTACATGATGGCCGGCTACCCCAGCGTCGAGGGCTCGAAGGCGATTGCCCGCGCCTACGCAGACGCGGGCGCGGACCTGATCGAGCTCGGCATTCCGTTCTCCGATCCGCTCGCGGACGGCCCCGTGATCCACGCGGCCGCCACCGCGGCGCTGGAGGCCGGGACGACGATGGACTCCGCGCTGGAGGTGTGCGGCGAGGTCGCGGACCGCGTCCCGGTGGTCGCGATGACCTACGCGAACATGATCCTCGCGGGCGGGGGGCCTGAGGAGTTCGCGCGCAAGCTCGTCGAGGCGGGCGCGGCCGGGGCGATCGTGCCGGACCTGCCGCTGGAGGAGGCGGCCCCCGTGCGCGACTCGCTGCTCGCGGCCGGTCTCGCGTTCGTGCCGCTGATCGCGCCGACGACGCCGCCGGAGAGGCGCCGGGCGATCTCCGGGCAGGTCGGCGAGTCGGGCTTCGTCTACGTCGTCTCCACCGTCGGGGTCACGGGGGAGCGCAGCGAGCTTCCGCCCGAGCTCACCGATCTCGTCGCCGACGTGAGGGAGGGGGCCGCCGCTCCCGTCGCCGTCGGCTTCGGCATCGGCACGCCCGAGCAGGCCGCGACCGTCGGCGAGATAGCCGACGGGGTGATCATCGGCAGCCGGCTCGTCCGGATGGCCGGCGACGAGCCCCTGGAGGGCGCGATCGACGAGATCGGGACCTTTCTGCGCGACGTGCGCTCCGCCCTGGGCAGCGGGGACTGAGCATGAGCGCCGCGCCCGAGATCGGCCTGGAGCGGATCTCGGCGGCGCGCGAGGTCGTCGCGGGGCAGTGCGCCGAGACGCCGGTGCTGAGGCTCGCCGCGATGGACGAGCTGCTCCGCGCCCCGATCGCGTTCAAGGCCGAGAGCCTGCAGCAGACCGGCTCCTTCAAGGCGCGCGGCGTCAGCGTCAAGCTCGCCGCGCTCGGCGAGGGGTGCGAGGGCGGCGTGGTGGCGGGCACCGCCGGCAACCACGGGCGGGCGCTGGCCTGGGCGGCGCGCAGGCGGGGAGTGGCGTGCGAGCTGTACGTCCCCGAGGACGCGCCGACCTCGAAGACCGACCCCGCGGCGAGTCTGGGCGCGTCGGTCGAGCGTTGCGAGGGAACGGTCGACGACTGCGTCACGCGGGCGAAGGACCGCGCGGCGGAGGCCGGCCTCGCCTTCGTCCACCCGTTCGACGATCCGGACGTGATCGCCGGGCAGGGCAGCGTCGGGCTCGAGCTGCTGGAGGAGGTGCCCGATGTGGCGCGGGTGCTGGTTCCGCTCGGCGGCGGCGGGCTCGCCGCCGGCATCGCGATCGCGATCCGCTCGCAGCGGCCGGACGTCGAGGTCTTCGGGGTGCAGGTCGATGCCTGCCCGTCGTATCCGGCCTCGCTGGAGTCCGGCGAGCCGGTGACCGTCAAGCCGGCCACCACGGTGGCGGACGGGATCGCCGTGAAGCGCCCCGGCGATCTGACCCTGCCGCTGGTCGAGCAGTGGCTCGCCGGGGTCGCCGTGGTGACCGAGGACGAGGTCGGCGACGCGATGGCCGTGCTGCTCTCGGAGGCGAAGCTGGTCGTCGAGGGTGCCGGCGCGGTCGGCGTCGCGGCGCTCGCGTCGCGCCGGATCGAGCCCGCGGCCGAGGGCACGACGGCGGTGATCCTCTCCGGCGGCAACGTCGACGAGAGCCTTCTCGCCGCGATCGCGCGCCGCGCCGGCGGTCGCAGCGGCCGGGGGGCGGTGCTCTACACGACGATCTCCGACCGGCCCGGTTCCCTGGCCCGCTTGCTCGAAGCAGTGGGCGCGACGGGCGCCAGCGTCGTGGACGTCCAGCACGTCCGTGACGCGGTCGACCTCCACGTGTCCGAGACCGGGGTGGAGCTGATCCTCGAGACCAGGGGGCGCGAGCACACCGACGCGATCGTCAAGGAGCTGTCCGAGCGGGATTACCGGGTAAGGCTCCAGCACACCGCGAGAGAGGAGTGAGATCCCCATGTCCGAGGTCCCGAAGTCCCAGGTGAAGAAGACGGTCGACGCAGCCGGCGCGCCGGCCGCGATCGGCCCCTACAGCCACGCGGTCGCGGCCGGAGGCCTGCTGTTCTGCTCCGGGCAGGTTCCACTCGACCCCGAGTCCGGCGAGCTGGTCGGCGAGACCCCTGCCGAGCAGGCGACGCAGTGCCTGCGGAACCTCGAGGCCGTCTGCGCCGCGGGCGGGACCGGCCTGGACAACGCGGTGCGGATGACCATCTACACGACGCAGCTCGACCGCTTCGCGGAGATCAACGACGCCTACGCAGCCTTCTTCGAGAGCGACCCGCCCGCCCGCGCCGCCGTCGGGGTGGCCGCGCTGCCGAAGGGAGCATCGGTCGAGATCGACGCCGTGGTGGGGCTCTAGGCGCCCGCCGGTCCGGTAGATTGCCGACCGATGCAGCTCCTGCTCTTCACGGTTCTCGGCGCCGCGGTGATGGTCGTCGGCTACGCGTTCGGGCTTCCGGGTCCCGTGGTCGGCCTGCTCTTCCTCGGCGGCGTGTTCACGGGCGCGCTGCTGCGCGTGGCCCAACCGATCATCGACTGGCTGACGCGCCCCTGACCGCTTCCGACGCCCGCATCCCGGAGGCTCGCTAGATGCGCATCGGCGTGTTCACCGGGGGCGGCGACTGCCCGGGTCTGAACGCGGTGATCCGCGCGATCGTCCGCAAGGGCGTCCAGCACGAGCACGAGTTCGTGGGCTACCGCGACGGCTGGCGCGGGGTGCTCGAGGACGACCACCGCCCGCTCGGCGTGCCGGAGGTGCGCGGGATCCTGCCGCGCGGCGGCACGATCCTCGGCTCGTCGCGGACCAATCCGCTCAAGGAGGACGGCGGCATCGAGCGGGTCAAGGCGAACGTGGCGTCGGCCGGCGTCGACGGGTTGATCGCGATCGGGGGAGAGGACACGCTCGGGGTCGCGACCAAGCTCAGCGAAGAGGGCATCAGGGTCATCGGGGTGCCGAAGACGATCGACAACGATCTCGGCGCCACCGACTACACCTTCGGCTTCGACACGGCGGTCAACATCGCCATGGAGGCGGTCGACCGCCTGCACACGACCGCCGAGAGCCACCAGCGAGCGCTGATCGTCGAGGTGATGGGCCGCCACGCCGGCTGGATCGCGCTGCACGCCGGAATCGCCGGTGGCGCCAACGTGATCTTGATCCCGGAGGTGAAGTTCAGCATCGAGCGCGTCTGCGAGTACATCCAGCGGCGCTTCGAGCAGCAGTACGCGCCGATCGTCGTCGTCTCCGAGGGCGCCGAACCCGAGGGTGGAATCCCGATGGCCAAGGACGCCCCGCTCGACGCGTTCGGGCATGTCCGCCTGGGCGGGATCGCTCACTGGCTCGAGGGCGAGATCGAGCAGCGCACGGGCCGTGAGGCGCGCGCGACGGTGCTCGGCCACGTGCAGCGCGGCGGCACGCCGACCGCGTTCGACCGAGTGCTGGCGACGCGCTTCGGCCTATCCGCGATCGACGCGGTCGACGCCGGCGACTGGGGCAAGATGACGGCGCTGCGCGCCACCGAGATCGAGCTGGTCCCCCTGGCCGAGGCCACGGCGACGCTCAAGACCGTCCCCGAGGACTTCTACCGGGGCGCGGAGGTGTTCTTCGGTTAGGGGCCGGGCCCTGCGGCCGGCCCTGGCGCCGGCCGCGATCGCGCTCGCGTTGGCCGGCTGCGGGCAGAATGGCGGCGAGGCCGTTGACGGGCCCGTCAGCGTCTACGTGAGCCTGCCGCTCACCGGGCCGCGCGCGGCCGAGGGGCGCGACGCCGCGGACGGGGCGCAGCTGGCGCTGGAGCAGGCCGGGGGGGAGGCCGGCGGGCTGGAGGTGCAGGCCCGCGTCCTCGATGACGCCCGGGGAGGGCCGTGGAGCCCCGTGGCCGTCGGGGAGAACGCCCGCGCGGCCGCCCAGGACTCGAGCACGGCGGCGTACATCGGCGAGCTGGACTCCCAGCCCACGCGCACCTCGCTCCCGATCACCAACGATGCGGAGATCCTGCAGATCTCACCCGGGGCCGGAGCCGTCGATCTCAGCGCCCCCGCGGAGGGCTATCCCGACTCGCCCGGCCGCTACCGGCCCTCGGGCGAGACCAGCTTCGCCCGCGTGGTGCCCGGGGACGACGACGTCGCGGCGGCCGCGGCGGAGCTCGCGATCGACCTCGGGATGCGGCGGGTCGCCGTCGCGACCGGCGACGACGCGTACGGCCGCCTCGTCGCCCAGGAGTTCGAGGCCGCCGCGGCGGACGTCGGCATCGAGGTCGAGGCGCCCCGCCGGGCGAGCCGGGCCGCCGCCCTGCTGCGCGCCGAGGCCGACGGTGACCTGGTGCTGGAGGCGACCGCCCCGGGCGGGACCGATCACGTCGTGGCGGCGCCGCTCGCGCCGTCGAACCTCCCCGCCGCGGAGTTCGCGGGGGAGTTCGAGCAGCGCTTCGGGCGTCCGCCAGGTCCCCATGCCGCATACGGCTACGAGGCGATGGGCCTGGCGCTGCAGGGAATCGAGGCCGCGGCCGGCGGGGACGAGAAGTTCAGGACGGGGGTGACGAACGCGGTCCTCGGGGCGGAGCGGCCGAACTCGGTCCTCGGGACGTACTCCATCGGGGGCGACGGCGAGACCACGCTGTGCGCGCTGCAGCCGTACTCGCTCGAAGGCGGGCGCTCCGTCCCGGGCCGCCCGATCTGCCCGCCCGGCTAGGCGCGCTCGGGGCTGCCCGCCCCGGTGGCGGCGCCGACCCAGGCGGCGATTTCGGGAACCAGCGAGGGATCGATCGCGTGCGGGACCGGGGGCTCCCGGTACGTCACGTCGAGTCCGCCCTCGACCAGCTCGTCGCGCATGGCCTGCCCGAGCCGGACGGGGATGATGTCGTCGTAGGCGCCGTGGGTGATGTAGGCCGGGAGTCCCTGCCTGGCGGCGAGGTCGATCGGCCAGCCCTCGACGTGGGGGAGGAATGTGCTCATCTCGAGGATGCCGGCGGGCCTCGGACGACCTGCTCCCAGCGCCAGCGCCGCGGCGATCGCGCCTCCCTGGCTGAAGCCCCCGAGCACGGCGCGCTCCCACGCGATTCCGCGCTCGGCCAGGAGGTCGTCGACGAAGCCGCTGACGGCCTCCATCGTCGCCATGAACGTCGCGGCGTCGGGATGGCCGATGCGCTCGATCACGTACCAGTGGCGGCCGCCGGGCGGCACGTTGGTGAGCGGCGCGCCGGGGGTGACCCCCAGCAGGCGGCGCTCGGGGTCAAATGCGTCGAGCAGCGGATGGAGGTCGTGCTCGTCGACGCCGCGGCCGTGCAGCAGGACCAGAGCGCCCGCGGGCGCCCCGGCGGGCTCCCGGATTCGATGGACCAGGCTCATGGCGACGCCTCGGAGGGCGCCGCTACGAGCGCTCGGCGGCGGCGGTTCGCGGGTTCGCCAGCGGCTTCACCGTTGCCTCGACCTGGTCCCGAAGGGGCTCGTAGTCCGGCGGCAGCGAGAGCTTCTCTCCGAGCGTCTCCAGCGGCTCGTCGGCCGTGAAGCCGGGGCCCAGCGTCGCGATCTCGAACAGGACGCCGCTCGGCTCGCGGAAGTAGATCGAGCGGAAGTAGAAGCGGTCGATGACGGGGGTGGCGCGTGCGCCGGCCGAGAGAGCGCGCTCGCGCCAGCCCTCGTGCTCGTCCATCTGTGAGGCCCAGGCGATGTGGTGGACCGTGCCGGCGCCCTGAAGGCCGCGCTCGGCAGGTGGCTCGTCGTAGGCCCAGATGCCGCCGCGGCTCGCGCCGCGGGCCTCCCAGGCGTCGTCACGGCGCTCGAACTCGAGCGCCTCCAGCAGCGCGGCGCTGCGCGCGGGATCGCTCGCGTAGGCGCGCGCCCCGTCGAAGCCCTGGAGGGCGACCTCCTTGGGGATCTCGGGGTGGTCGGCGATCAGCGCCTGGTCGTCCACCCGCGAGACCCGGAGCTGGTGGCGCAGCCCCTCGAAGTCCTCGAAGGTGAGCGTGTCGTCCGCGCGGTCGGACGAGTGGCCGGCCTCGCCCAGGCGCTCGGCCCAGAAATCGAGGGCGTCGGTGGAAGCGACGCGCCAGCCGATCGTGTGGACCATGCCGTCGCCGGCCCGCCCGCGCGCCGCGCCCGGGTATTCGAAGAAGGTGATGTCGGAGCCGGCGTCGCCGTGCTCGTCGGCGTAGAAGAGGTGGTAGACGCTCGGATCGTCCTGGTTGACGGTCTTCTTGACCAGGCGCAGGCCGAGCAGCCCGGCATAGAAGTCGACGTTCTTCTGCGCCTCGGCGGTGATGGCGGTGATGTGGTGAACGCCTTCAAGCTTCATTCTGGGCTCCTCCGTAAGTAGTTGCACGTACAACTATACACCGTCGCGCGGGCGAGACCGACCTTCAGCGAAGCGCCGCCTCCAGGGCGCCGTCGATGTCGGTGTAGCGGAACTGGAATCCGAGGTCGTGGGCCCGGCGCGGGATCACGCGAGCGCTCCCGGTGACCAGCTCGGCGAGCTCGCCGCCGCGGATGGCGACCACGGCGAGCTTCGGGGCGGGGAAGACCGCCGGGCGTCCAAGCGCGCGGCCGAGCGCCTTCGAGAACTCCTTGTTGGTGACGGGCGTGGGAGCCGTGGCGTTGATCACACCGGAGGCCTCGTCGTTGTCGATCGCCCAGAGGATCAGGCTCACCTCGTCGTCGAGGTGGATCCACGACATGTACTGGGCGCCGCCGGCCAGCGGGCCGCCGACGCCGAGCTTGAACGGGGGCAGGAGCTGCTTCAGGAGGCCCGAGTCCTTGTCCAGGATCAGTCCGGTCCTGAGGATGACGAGGCGCATGCCCAGCCCCTCGGCCTCGCGCTGGGCGGCCTCCCACTCGACCGGGATCTCGGCGCCGAAGCCCTCACCCGGGCGGCTGTCTTCGTCGAGCACCGTCTCGCCGCGGTCGCCGTAGTAGCCGATCGCGGATTGGCCGATGAACACCTTCGGCTTCTGGTCCAGCGAGGCGATGGCGTGCAGCAGGTTGCGCGAGGCGGTGATCCGGCTCTCGCGAATGCGGGCCTTGGCGTGGTCGGTGAGGCGCTGGTTGATCTCCTCGCCGATCAGGTTGACGACGGCATCGACGCCGGCGAAGGCCTCGGGCGGCGGCCGCTCGGTCGTCGCCTGCCAGGGGTGCCAGTTGACGGTGGGGTTGGTTCCCCTCGCCTTCTGCGGGTCACGCGTGAGCCCGACGACCTCGTCGCCGCGGGCCAGCAGGGCGTCGCAGACCGCTGCGCCGATCGTGCCGCTGGCTCCTGTGACGAGAACACGCACTCGCCACGATCCTAACGAGAGCCGGCCCGCCGGCTCGGTTGCAAGCCGCTTCCCAGGTCGCGGGCGAGCGTGCGCGAAATTGGGTAGGTGCCTTTGGGAAGCGCAGGTAGCCGCGCTCTGGCGGGCGTGGCGGCGGTGCTGTCGGTCGCGGCGGTCGCGGCGACGCCCGCGCGCGCCGCGAGCGCGGACATCGCTGCCCTGCAGGTCGCGATGGGGGCTCTGGGCCTGTACCCGCACCCGGTCGACGGCATCTCCGGACCCTGGACGCAGGACGCCGTCCGCCGCTTCCAGGCGAGAAAGGGCCTCGCGGTCGACGGCATCGCCGGTCCGCAGACCCGGGGCGCCCTCGGGCGGCGCGGCATGCCCGACTTCGGCAGCCGGCCGATGCGCGAGGGACAACGTGGCTGGGACGTCGCGGCTCTCCAGTTCCTGCTGCGCGAGCGCGGGTTCGGCCAAGGCGGGCTGGACGGCGGCTTCGGGCCCGGGACGGCGGCCGCAGTGCGCGGGTTCCAGCGCAGCGCCGGGGTCGTTGTGGATGGCGTCGTCGGCGCGACGACGATCGCGGCGATGCGGGGTGGCAGGGTCACCACCGCGCGGCCGGGCGACCCGGTCCGCTTCCTGCGCCCGCTGAACGCTCCGATCGGGGACGGGTTCGGCTGGAGGGGCGGTCGCTGGCACAACGGGATCGACATGCCGGCGGCGAAGGGCGCCGCGGTCGGGGCCGCGGGACGGGGGACCGTCAGCTTCGCGGGCTGGAACGCGTTCGGCTACGGCTACCTGGTGGTCGTGCGGCACCGCCTCGGCTACGAGAGCTGGTACGCGCACCTGTCACGGATCGCCACCAGCCCGGGCAGCGCCGTGGCCGGGGGCAGCCTGCTCGGGTACGTGGGCTCGACGGGCTACTCGACCGGCCCGCACCTCCACTTCGAGGTGCGCCGCTTCGGCACCCCCGTTGATCCGCTGCCGCGCCTGCTCAGGGCCACCTCGCTCAGCGCCCGCGGGTCGTCGGCTCAGGCGGCGAAGCGGCCCCTGCGCACGCACCGGCGCGGCCGCGGGCGCTGCCGCCCGAACGCGGACGCGCGGGGCGGGCGCAACGTCGAGCCGCCGCGGGCACGCCTGGACCGCTGCCCGAAGTAGCTCAGCCGGTCTCGACGGCCTCGGCCGCCGCGTTCGACTCGGCCGGGATCTGCACCGTCTCGAAGGTGCCCGTCTCCTCGGAGACGCGGGCGAGGCCCTCGTTCTTGGCCTCCTCGACCACCGCGCGGGCCACGGCCGGCGCGACGTCGCGGTTGAAGACGGACGGGATCACGTAGTCCTCGGAGAGATCGTCCTCGCTGACGACCTCGGCGATGCCCTTGGCCGCGGCGAGCTTCATCGCCTCGGTGATCGCCGGCGAGCCGGCGTCGAGCGCGCCGCGGAAGACCCCCGGGAAGCAGAGGACGTTGTTGATCTGGTTCGGATAGTCCGAGCGGCCGGTGGCCATGATGCGGACGTACGGCTCGGCCTCCTCGGGCATGACCTCGGGGACCGGGTTGGCCATCGCGAAGACCATCGCGTCGTCGTTCATCTTCTCGAGCGACCCCGGCTGGATCAGGCCGGGGCCGGAGACGCCGCAGAACAGGTCGCAGCCCTCGATCACGTCGTCGGGGCCGCCGCTGGCGCGGTCGGGGTTCGTGTTCTCGGCAAACCAGCGCTTGATGGGAGACATCTCGCCGTTGACGTAGTCCTCGCGGTCGACCGAGATGGCGCCGCGGCGGTCGCAGCCGATGACGTCGGTGATCCCCGACGCCATCATCATCTTCGTGCAGGCCACGCCGGCCGCCCCGGTGCCGAGGATCAGCACGCGCAGACTCTCGATCGGCTTGCCGATGATCTTCAGCGAGTTGAAGAGCGCCGCCATCACGACCACCGCCGTACCGTGCTGGTCGTCGTGGAAGACGGGGATGTCGAGCTCGGCCTTCAGCCGCTCCTCGATCTCGAAGCAGCGCGGGGCGGAGATGTCCTCGAGGTTGATTCCGCCGAAGGTCGGCGCCATCAGCCTCACGGCCTGGATGATCTCCTCGGGATCGTTCGAGTCGAGGCAGATCGGGAACGCGTCGACGTCGGCGAACTCCTTGAAGAGCATCGCCTTGCCCTCCATCACGGGCATCGCGGCCTCGGGGCCGATGTCACCGAGACCCAGCACCGCCGAGCCGTCGGAGACGACGGCCACCGTGTTCGCCTTGATCGTGTAGTCGAAGGCCTTCGTGCGGTCCGCGGCGATGTACTCGCACACCCGCGCCACGCCGGGCGTGTAGGCCATCGAGAGGTCGTCGCGGGTCTTCAGCGGGTACTTGTTGTGCTGCTCGATCTTCCCGTGCCGGTGCATCTCGAAGGTCCGGTCGGTGAAGCCCAGGACGCGTGCGCCCCGGGTCGACCCGATCGCCCGCAGGATCCGCTCCCAGTGGTCCGCGCTGTTCGCATCGATCGTGAACTCACGCACCCGCTTTCCCTCACCGCCGGCGCCGGGGATCAGGTCCACCGACTGCAGCGCCCCGCCCGCCTCGGCGATCTGCGCGGTCAGCTTGCCCAGGGGCTCCTGCCGCGCATCGAGCTCGACGCGCACCGTGACGCTGTACTGGGCGCTGGCGGCCATGGGCCGCCAAGCATACGCAGGCCGCCCGGGGCGGCCCCGACCGGACGGAGAACCGGCATCGAGCGCGGCGACGGTCAGCACCGATTCGCCCCGTAGGATCGTCGTGTGCCAGCGGCAACCTCGAAGACCGGCGCGAAGGGGTCAAGGCAGGGCTCGCGGAAGGCGCCGCGCGAGCTCTTCCTGATCGACGGGAACTCGCTCGCCTATC
>DASSYK010000003.1:0-12380 GCA_035703345.1 Solirubrobacterales bacterium | reverse complement strand
GGAGTCGCTGGTCATCAGCCGAGTCGGGCAGAAACGAGAGCCCCTCTACTTCCCGTACACCAAGGAGCGCCGGGACCGGCTGCGCAAGGTCAGCCAGTTCTTCGTCGCGAGGGACTGGAAGCGCAGGCTGGGCAGGACCGGCGGCTGACGCTCAGTAGCGCGGAGGCGGCGGGGGCTCGCCGTATCGAGTGCCCCGCGGGTCCCGCCGGATGAAGGCGAAGTAGATCCCGAAGAGCAGGCCGGCCAGCCCGACGAGCATGAGGATCAGCCCGATCGTCTGCAGGTCCACGCCCTTGATCGAATCCTCGACCGCGTAGCGCAGGATCGCGCCCAGCGCGATGACGAAGAGTGATCCGCCGATCGTCATGGCACGTTCCTTCCCCCGCTCGCGGATGGGTAAACGGTGTTCGAACCCGCCTCGCGCGGGTAACCCGTCGGCAGGGCCGGCCGCTTTGAGGTGTACAGGTAGCTGAACAGGGAGCGGAGATTGAACTCGAACACATGGAACACGGGCTCGCGCGGCCGCACCGGGATGCTGGTGCTCGCCTTCGCGGGTCTGGTTGCGATCGGCCTGGCCGGCGGCCTCAGCGCGGCGACCGCCGCGCCGGGGCCGACCGACCTCGCTCTGACCAAGAGCGACAGCGCCGACCCGGTGACCGAGGGTGGGACCTTCGTCTACACGATCCAGGCCGCCAACACGGGCGCCAACGACGCCACCGACGTCATCGTCACCGATGTCCTGCCGAACCAGGTTGGCTACGTCTCCGCGACCGCGACGAGCGGGAGCTGCACGCGGCTGAAGAGCACGGTGACATGCAACCTGGGGACGGTGAATGCGGGCGTCACCGCGACGGTGACGATCGCGGTCAAGGCGACGAGGAGCGGGACCGCCTCGAACACGGCGGCGCTGAGCACGACGGTCGCCGATGCGAACGCGGCGAACGACCAGGACACCGAGACGACCGTGATCAACAAGAAGGCCAAGGGCAAGGGTAAGAAGGCGAAGCCGAGCTGCGCGGCGCCCACCATCGCCGGCACGGCCGGAACCGACGTCCTCATCGGGACCAGGGGGGCCGACGTCATCCGCGCGTTCGGGGGCAACGACCGCGTGTACTCCCTCGGCGGCAAGGACCTCGTCTGCGCCGACCGCGGGGCCGACATCGTCAACGCGGGCGACGGCGCGGACACCGTGATCGGCGGTGGCGGCCGCGACAAGCTGGTCGGAGCCGAAGGAGGCGACCTGCTCAAGGGGAAGGCGGGCTGGGACCGTCTCCTCGGCCGCGACGGGAACGACGTCCTCGCGGGAGGCCGCGGCCGCGACAGGTGCAAGGGGGGCGCGGGCAGCGACACCCTCCTCAGCTGCCCCTAGAGCGTCAGGGCCGTGACGCGTCGGGCGCCGGTGTCCTCGGCAAGGGCTTCCGCGCCCGCTTCCGTGCGTGCGCTACCTTTGACCGTGTTCCATCCAGAGCGGCCGAGGGACCCGGCCCGCGGAAGTCGCAGCAACCGACCGAGATCCCAGGATCGAGGAGCGGTGCTACAGCCGGGATCGATGGAGGTGACAGGGCCCCCCCATGGCAGAGCGTGACTACCTAGCCGCGATCCGCGACAGGATCGTCGTCTTCGACGGCGGCATGGGCGCGACCCTGGAGGAGTTCGAGCTCACCCAGGAGGACTACGGAGGCCTCCAGGGCAAATGCCACGAGGCGCTGGTGCTGAACCGCCCCGACGTGATCGAGGGCGTCCACGCGTCCATGCTCGACGCGGGCGCCGAGGTGCTCGAGACCGACACGTTCCAGGGCAGCCGCAGGAAGCTGGGCGAGTGGGGGCTCGACGAGCACACCGTCGAGATCAACCGCAGGGCGGCCGAGATCGCGCGCAAGGCCGCGGGCCCCGATCGCTTCGTCGCCGGCTCGATCGGACCGACCGGCTTCCTGCCGGCCTCGGACGACCCGACGCTCGGCGACATCTCCTTCGGCGAGCTGGTCGAGGTCTTCGACGAGCAGGCGGGCGCCCTGATCGAGGGCGGCGCCGACCTGCTGATCATCGAGACCCAGCAGGACATCCTGGAGACCAAGGCGGCGATCTTCGGCGCCCGCGAGGCGTTCAAGCGCGTCGGCCGCTCCGTGCCGATCCAGGCCTCCCTCTTCATCCTGCGCGAGTCGGGGACGATGCTGCTCGGCACCGACGTGCCGGCGCTGACCACCACGCTGACCGCCCTCGACGTCGACGTGCTCGGGCTCAACTGCTCAACCGGGCCGTCCGACATGCGCGACGCGATCCGCTACCTGGGCGAGCACTCTCCGCTGCCGCTGCACTGCATCCCGAACGCCGGCATCCCCCACCAGGGGCCCGACGGCGAGACGATCTTCCCCGAGGAGCCCGGCCCCCTGGCGGAGACGCTGGGCGAGTACGTGGAGCGCTACGGCGTCGGCATCGTCGGCGGATGCTGCGGCACGACGCCGGAGCACATCCGCGCGCTGGTCGAGCGCGTCAAGCACGCGAAGCCGGCGGACCGCCCCTCCCCCGGGCCGATCCAGGTCTCCTCCATGATCACGGCGACGCCGCTGGTGCAGGAGCCGCGCCCGACGCTTGTCGGCGAGCGGGTGAACTCTCAAGGCTCCCGCAGGGCGAAGGAGCTGCTGCTGGCGGACGACTACGACGGCCTGCTCCAGGTCGCCGAGGACCAGGTCACCGGCGGCGCCCACGTGCTGGACGTGTGCGTGGCGCTGACCGAGCGCTCCGACGAGGACGCGCAGATGAGCGAGGTCGTCTCGCGCATCTCGCTCACGCAGCCCTCCCCGATCCAGATCGACTCGACCGAGCCGGAGGTGATCGAGTCAGCCCTCGAGCACATCCCCGGGCGCGCGATCGTCAACTCGATCAACCTCGAGGCCGGGCGCGAGAAGGCCGACCGCGTGGTGCCGCTCGCCAGGGCGCATGGCGCCGCGCTGATCGCGCTCACCATCGACGAGGTCGGGATGGCGAAGACGGCGGAGCGCAAGGTCGAGATCGCCAAGCGCATCCGCGACATCTGCGTCGACGACCACGGCCTCGACCCCGAGGCGCTGATCTTCGACGCCCTCACGTTCACGCTCACGACGGGTGACGAGGAGTGGCGGCCCTCCGCGGTCGAGACGATCGAGGGGATCCGCCGGATCAAGGCCGAGATCCCGCACGTGAAGACGTCGCTCGGAGTCTCCAACGTCTCCTTCGGCGTCTCCCCGCAGGCGCGCGCCGTCCTCAACTCGGTCTTCCTGCACCACTGCGTGGAGGCGGGGCTCGACCTGGCGATGGTCAACCCGAATCACATCACCCCCTACTCCGAGATCCCGGGGAACGAGCGCGAGCTCACCGACGACCTCGTCTTCAACCGCTCGCCCGACGCGCTGGAGCAGTTCATCGCCCACTTCGAGGAGAAGGGCGAGACCGCCGAGGAGGCCGCCGGCGATCCGACCGAGGGCATGGAGCCCGAGGAGGCCCTGCACTGGCAGATCCTGCACCGCAAGAAGGAGGGCGTGGAGGACTGGATCGACCTCTCGGTCGAGAAGATCGGCGCTGTGCCCACACTCAACACCGTCTTGCTTCCTGCGATGAAGGAGGTCGGCGACAAGTTCGGCGCCGGCGAGCTGATCCTGCCCTTCGTCCTGCAGTCGGCCGAGGTGATGAAGCGGGCCGTCGCCCAGCTCGAGAACTACCTCGAGCGGATCGAGGGGCACTCGAAGGGCAAGATCGTGATCGCGACCGTGTTCGGCGACGTGCACGACATCGGCAAGTCGCTGGTCAACACGATCCTCACCAACAACGGCTACACCGTCGTCGACCTCGGCAAGCAGGTCCCGATCGACACGATCGTCAACTCGGCGATCGAGGAGAAGGCCGACGCGATCGGCCTCTCGGCCCTGCTCGTCTCGACCTCGAAGCAGATGCCCGCGGCTGTCCAGGAGCTGCACTCGAAGAGCCTGGAGTTCCCGGTGCTGATCGGCGGCGCCGCGATCAACCGCGACTTCGGGCGCCGCATCCTCTACCCCGGCGGCAAGGACTCCGACGAGATCTACGAGCCGGGCGTCTTCTACTGCAAGGACGCCTTCGTCGGGCTCGACACGATGGACGAGCTGATCGACCCCGAGCGCCGCGCCGCGCTGGTCGAGCGCGTGCGCAACGAGGCCCGGGAGCTGCGCGAGAAGCCGGAGGTGATCGACGACTCGCCGCCGACGACCGACGACAGCGTGCGCTCCGCCGCGCGCACCGACGTGCCCATCCCCGAGCCTCCCTTCTGGGGCGTGCGCGAGATCCCGATCGACCTCGACGACGTCTTCCCCTACCTCGACCGCCACGTGCTCTTCAAGCTGCACTGGGGCGGCCGAGGCAAGAAGGGCGAGGAGTGGCGCCGGATCCTCGAGGGCCACGACGGGGAAGAGGGCTTCAATCCGAAGCTCGAGCGGATGTGGCGCGAGCAGGACTACCTGCACCCGCGCGCGCGGCTGGGCTACTTTCCCGCCGCGGCCGACGGCAACGAGCTCGTGATCTTCGACCCCGCCGACCCCGAGCGCGAGATCGAGCGCCTCGTCTTCCCGCGCCAGCCCAAGCACGACCGCATCTGCCTCACGGACTTCTTCCGCCCGATCCAGGATGACTCGCTCCCGCCCCAGAAGGACGTCGTCGCGCTCCAGGGCGTGACCGTGGGCCCCGAGGTGACCGAGCGGATCCAGCAACTCGAGCGCGACGGCGAGTTCGCCGAGCAGCTCTTCACCCACGGCCTCGGCGTCCAGGCCGCGGAGGGCCTCGCCGAGTGGCTGCACTCCGAGGTCCGGCGCGGCCTCGACATCGACCTCGACCAGGGCCGCCGCTACTCATGGGGCTACCCGGCATGCCCGGACCAGTCCGAGCACGAGAAGGTCTGGAGGCTGCTCGGCCTCGAGGAGATCGGGATGACCCTCTCGGACGGCTACGCCGTGATGCCGGAGCAGTCGACGGTCGCGATCGTGGCCCACCACCCCCAGGCGGTCTACTTCGGCATGAAGTCCGGCTTCATCCCCGAGGACAAGAAGCCCGACGAGCTGATCGCCGGCACCGAGCGCGGCGGCGACGTCCCGCCCGAGGACGACCCGAGCGACGGCGTCGTCGAGGAGGAGGCCGTCAAGGCCTCCGACGGAGCCGTCGAGGAGGAGGCCGTCAAGGCGTCCGACGGAGCCGTCGACGAGGGGGCGGTTGAGCGCCCGGCCGGCGAGGTGAGCGCCTAGCCGGGCCGTCGCGGGCGCCCGCTAGCGTCCGTTTCGTGCAGCCGATCTACGAGCACAACCTGACCCTGGCGGGGGTGCGCACCCGCGCCCTCGAGCTCGACGGCCAGGGGCCCGCCCTGATCCTCTTCCACGGCTTCGCCGACTCGGCGGACACCTGGAGGTTGTTGCTCGACCGGCTGCGCAAGCGGGGGCGGGCGGCGGTCGCGCTCGACATGCCCGGCTTCGGGACGGCGGACCGGCTCGACCGCGAGGCGCCGATCCTGCCGCAGCTCGACGCGTTCATGGACGCGGCGGTCGAGCGCTGGGCGCAGGAGTCGAACGGGTCCGTGGTCATCGCCGGCAACTCGCTCGGCGGCACTGCGGCGCTGCGCGCGGCCGAGCGCCACCAGAACGGCAGCCTGGCCGGCATAGTCCCGATCGCGCCCGCCGGCCTCGACATGCCGAGCTGGTTCACGGCGATCCAGGGGGCGCCGCTGGTCCGCGCGATGCTGCGTTCGCCCGTCCCGGTGCCCGAAGCCGCGGTGCGGCGCGCCGTGGGCAGCACCTACCGGGTGCTGGCCTTCGCCAGCCCCCGCAAGGCCGACGAGGCCGTGGTCGGCGCCTTCACCACACACTTCGGCTCGCAGCGCGACGTCGTCCGCCTGCTGGCGACGGGCAAGCGCCTGCTTCCCGAGATCAAGGCGCCGTTCGACTTCACCCGGGTGCGCTGCCCCGTGCTCGTGGTCTGGGGGGAGCGAGACCGCATGGTCGCCTCGACGGGGGCGCAGCGGATCGTCGAGGCGCTGCCGGAGACCGAGGTGGAGCTGCTTCCCCGCTGCGGCCACTGCCCGCAGATCGAGGAGCCGGACCGGCTCGCCGAGCTGCTCGCCTCGTTCCCCTGAGCCGTCAGCTCGCGGCGACGCGCCCGTCGGCCTCGCGCTCGCGAGGGTGCGGCTGCAGGCGCGCCGGCGCGGCCGAGAGCGCGCGCAGGCGCATGTCCTTCCAGGTGACGCCCTCGCGCACCAGCGCCGGGACGCCGAGTACGACGGCGGTCGCGATCTCGACCGCCTGCAGGATCACGCCGTAGGCGAGTGCGTCGGCGCCGCTGACGCCGAAGCCCGCGCTCAGGACGCTGACCGTGGCGAGCTGGAAGATGCCGATGTTCGACGGCGTCGCCGGGACGACGGCCGTCACGTTGACCGCGAACAGGACCGCGGCGGCGGCGCCGATCCCGACCGAGTGGTCGAGGCCGAGCGCCGTGAAGAGGGCCCAGCAGGAGAGCAGCTGCAGGAACCAGGCGCCGATCTGGGCGACGGTCGCGATCGACCCGCGGCGGGGATCCTTGAAGACGACGAGGCCGGTGCGGACCTGCTTGAGCGCGCGGCGGATGGTCGCCGCGACCCTGGCCCTGCGCCCGCCCCCGTTGGTGCGAACCAGCGAGGGCGCGAGCAGCACCGCGACCAGGAGCAGCAGGGGTGCAAGCGAGAACACGAAGATCTTCTCGGTGCTCTTGTGGAAGAGGTCCGTGGTGCTGACGATGATCGTTCCCAGCATCGCCAGCGCCGCGATGTTGAGCACGGTCTGGGAGACCAGGGTGCCGACCAGCACCGCGAACGTCTCGCGCATGCGGCCGACGCGCCGCGCCAGGACCATCGCCCTGGCGGGCTCGCCGAGGCGTGCCGGCAGGGTCGCCGACATCAGCACCCCGATCATCGTGGCCGAGGTCACGTCGCGGCGCCGCACGGGCCGGCCCGGGAGGGCGGCGCGCGCGATCGCGGTCCAGGAGGCCGCGCGCGCGAAGAGGGAGGCGACCATCAGGCCGAAGGCGACCAGCACCCAGGTGAAGTCGGATGTGGCGACGCTGTGGGCCACGCTGTCGACTCCGACCCGCTCGGCCGCGAGGTAGGTGAGCCCGATCCCGAGGATCCCGGCGACCGCGAGCCCGAGCCGGCGCGCGGCGCGGCGACCGCGACCGGAGGCCTCCGGGACGGGGTCGAGCGAGGGCAGCTTCAGGGGCGGACGGCGGGGGCCGCCGTCGAGGGGCATCAGCCCGGCGCGGCGGGCGACCGCCTCCTTGCGGCTGACCGGCTCTGGCGCCGGCTCCAACGCGCGCTCGTAGACCTCGGTGACCTCGCTCGCCACGCGCGGCCAGGCGTAGCGCTTGGCGCTCTCGCGGCCCGCCGCGCCCATCGCGGCGCGGCGCTCCGGCTCGTGCCAGAGCGACTGCAGCTCCTCGGCGAGCCGCTGCGGGCTCGCGGGCGGGACCAGCACACCGTCGACGCCGTCGGTGACCACGTCGCTGTATCCGGCGATGCCCGAGGCGACGACCGGCGTGCCGGCGGCCATCGCCTCGATCAGGACCATGCCGAAGCTCTCGCCGGCCAGCGACGGGGCGCAGAGGACGTCCGCCTCGCCGAGGGCGCGCCAGAGCACGCCGTGGGAGACCTTGCCGAGGACGTCCACGCGCTCGGCGATCTCGGGGTCGGCGATGGCGCGGTGGACCTCGTCGGGATCGGCGCCGACGACCGTGAGGCGGGTCGGGACGTGCTCGACCAGGGCCTCGAAGGCTGAGAGCAGGATCGGAAGGCCCTTGCGTTCCTCGGCGCGGCCGACGAAGAGGAGGCGCAGGTGGTCGGCGGCCGGCTTCGGGCCCGTGGGCGCCGACGAGATGTCGACGCCGTTGGGGACGATCGTGTAGTCGCCGCCGAACCAGCGCTTGCCGGTCCAGGCGGCGGCCTTGGAGACGGCGATCCGCGCGGAGAGCTGGTTGAAGAGCCTGCGGGCGCCGAGCAGGCTCGCGATGTGGTTCGGGACCGGCTTGGTCGCGTAGGCGTGGAACGTGCCGACCACGGGCGCGCCGCGGAAGGTGTTCGCGTCCCAGGAGACGAGCGGCGCCGCAGGCTCGTGGACGTGGACGACGTCGAACCTGCCGGCCCGCAGCTCGCGGCGCATCCGCACGAGGCTCTCGGGGAAGGGCGAGATGCGCGAGACGGCACCGTTGGCTCCGATGCCGAAGGTTCGGCCGAGCGGCACCAGATACTCCGGCGCGGTGCGGAACTCGGGAGCGGAGCGGTGCAGGCGTTGGCTGAGAGCGTCCGGGGGGTCCCACGGGGCGAGCACGCGAACGTGGTCGCCTCTCGCCAGGAACTGCTCCGCGAGCGCCTCAACGTGCCTGTTCACGCCCCCCTGGAATGTCCAGGAGTAGGGCGAAACGAGGGCGATGCGCATCAACCCAGGGTACCTGCTCGGGCCGCCATCAATTCGTGCGATCCGGCACGGAGTCGGCCTGGCGCCCGTAGGCGAACGCGAGGCAGCCGAGCAGGGCGATCGAGCCGATGATCAGGAACGTCGCGCCGGAGTCGTTGGCGACCGTGCCGAGCAGCACGGCCCCCGCGGCGCCGGCGAAGCCCGCGCGGGCGAGGGGTTCGCCGGCGAACCAGGAGAGCACCCGCCTGCGCTGCCAGATCACCAGCGCGATCGCCGCGAGCACAACCCAGAACAGGGTCTGGGCGGTCGCGCGGCCGAAGCTGCTGGCCGAGAGGCGCAGGCGGCGCTCGAAGACGTCGGCGAGCTCGTCGCGGCCCCCGGCTTCGAGCACCGAGCGGCTGAGGTGCGCGTCGCCGCCGAGCACGAGGTCGAGGAGGGCCAGCAGCGCCAGGCCGAGGACCGGCGCGCCCACCACCAGGAGGACCAACCGGCGCCGCGCGAGCGCCCCCGGCACCGCCAAGGCGGCCATCGCCGCCGCGGCCGGGAAGACGATCGCGGCCCCGACGTCGGCCCCGAAGCGCCCGGCCGCGAAGACGACGGCGAACGCCCCGCCCGTGACGAGGAAGGCCACGATCGCCGCGCGCGGCGAGGGCGGCCTCCCGAGTTGACGCGCGGCGGCCAGGGCCGCCCCCACGCCGACCGTGATCAGGACCGCGAGCGTCGCCTCCAGCTCGTTGCCGATCCCGAAGAAGCGGACGCCGAGGCCGGGGTTCGGACCGAGCAGGGACCGCGCGCTGAGCGGCGACCCCGCGATCACGTCCAGGGCGTAGGCGCCGACCGTGACGGCGCAGGCGATGGCCAGCGCGAGCCAGCCGCGCGCGAGCAGCAGCGTGAGGGCGGCGAGCGCCGGCGCCCCGAGCCCGACGATCAGCCGCTCCCCGAGCAGGCTCGGCTGCACGGCGGCGCCGACGAGCAGCAGGGTCGGCAGGTAGGCCGTGGCGAGGCCGCCCAGCGAGAACGCCGTGCCGGCCCAGCGCCCGCGCGAGAGCAGCGCGACGGCCAGGGCCAGCCCCAGCCAGATCATCAGGTTGTCGAGGATCGCCGGGCTGCGGCGCCCCGAGACAACCTTCATGCGGTCCGTGCGGTCGGCCACGGCGGCGGCGTCCGGCTCGCCCTCGCTGCGGATCGGCCTCCCGCTCATCTCGTCGGGCGTGTCCAGAGAGAAGCGCTCGAGGACCGTCGGAGCGACGTCGGTCGCGGCGACGAAGCCGTCGGTCCGCGTCGTATCGGATGTGAGGTTGCCGTCGAAGCCGGCCCCGGCGATCCCGATCGCGAGGCTCTCGCGCCGCGGAGGAGGCGGCCGCTCGATGGCGATCAGGAGGTCGTCGGAGCGGAGCCGGCCGACGAGGCCGCGCAGCTCGCCCACCGTCGAGGGGACGACGGCGAGCCCCGGGCAGCGCCGGTCGAGGCACTCCAGGGGCTTGGTGCGGCGCACGCGGCCCTCGCGGTTCGCGGCGATCAGGGCCGGGCTCGTGAGCAGCGGGTCGGCCCAGACATCCATGCCCTGCTCCTCCAGGGTCGAGGCCAGCAGCCCCGGCACGATGTCCGCGGGGGCCGACTCGGCGCGACGGACGAACTCGTCCCAGCCGGGGACTCGGCCGCCGACGCGCGTCACGACCGGCGGCTCGAAGTCGTAGAGCGAGGTGAAGACCCGGTTGCCGGCGCCGATGTCGAGATAGGTCTGCACCGCGGACACCTCGGCGAGGCCGGCGCTCATCGCGCCGGGAGAGATCCCCGCGACCTCGCCGAGCTGCTCCGGCTCGGTGCCGGACGGGAGGATCGCGACGGTCACGCTCGGCCCGCGCCCCTCCGTCGGCGCGATGCGCTCGGGCGGCTTCTCGGGGGCAGCAACAGCGGGCAGAGCCGCAAACGCACCCGCCGCCAGCACGGCCGCGGCCACTAGGCTTGTGGTCGTGGCCCGGCGCACGTTCGTCAAGTTCACGTTCCTCAAGCTCGATCCCGCCTGGCGGCGGCTCAGCGACGCCGAGCGCGCCCGCGACAAGGCCGAGTTCCAGGCGGCCTGCGAGGACTTCGCGGAGGACCGCTCGCTGCGAGCGTACTCGACGGTCGGGACCCGCGGCGACGTCGACCTGATGCTGCTGAGCCAGTCGCCGATCCTCGAGGACATCCACACCTTCCACGTCGTGCTCGGCCAGAGCGGGCTCGCCAAGTGGGCCTCGATCCCCTACTCCTACCTGGCGATGACGAAGATCTCGCAGTACTCGGAGGAATCGATCCGGCAGGAGCTCGCGGTCTCCGACCGCAAGTACCTCTTCGTCTACCCCTTCGAGAAGAAGCGCGAGTGGTACACGCTGCCCCTGGAGGAGCGCCGGCGGATCATGACCACCCACATCGAGGTCGGCCGCAGGTATCCGGAGATCTCGATCAACACCGCCTACTCCTTCGGCCTCGACGACCAGGAGTTCGTCGTCTCCTTCGAGGGTGACGAGCCGGGCGACTTCCTCGACCTCGTGCAGGAGCTGCGCGGCACCGAGTCCAGCGCCTACACGCTGCGAGACACCCCCATCTTCACCTGCATCTCGATGTCGCTGCGCCGCGCCCTCGATGCCCTCGACGGCACGGCCGCCTCCGCCGTCGCACCCGCGGGCGCCGGGCTCGGCTGACGCCCGCCCAGGCGCGGCCCGGGCGGGGTGATCGCCTACCCTTTCCCGTCCCGTGGCCGAGATCGGAACAGAGTCGAACCCCCTGCGTGCCGCCGTGATCGGCTCCGGCCCGGCGGGCTTCTACGCCGCCGAGGCGCTGCTGCGCCCGGAGGAGCCGAGCGTCGAGCTCGACATGTTCGACCGCCTCCCCACCCCCTACGGGCTCGTGCGCGCGGGCGTCGCGCCCGACCATCCCAAGATCAAGTCGGTGATCCGCGTCTACGAGACGACCGCGGCGCGGCCGGGCTTCCGCTTCTTCGGCAACGTCGAGGTCGGCCGCGAGGTGAGCGTGGCCGAGCTGCGCGAGCGCTACCACGCGCTGATCTTCGCCCACGGCACCCCGACCGACCGCCGCCTCGGCATCCCAGGCGAGGAGCTGGCGGGCTCGCACTCGGCCACCGAGTTCGTCAACTGGTACAACGCCCACCCCGACTTCGCCGCGCGTTCCTTCGACCTCTCCACGGAGCGCGTGGTCGTGATCGGCAACGGCAACGTCGCCGCCGACGTCGCCCGCATGCTCGCCCTCCCCCGCGAGGAGCTGGAAGCGACCGACACCGCCGAGCACGCGATCGAGGCCCTGGCCTCGAGCGGCGTCAGGGAGATCGTCGTGCTCGGGCGCCGCGGGCCCGCCCAGGCGGCCTTCACCAACCCCGAGGTGCGCGAGCTCGGCGAGCTGACGCGCGCCGACGTCGTCGTCGACCCCGCCGACATGCAGCTCGACCCCGCCAGCCGCGCCTACGTCGACAGCGAGGACTGCGAGCCCACCCACCGCCGCAACGTCGAGATCTTCACCGAGTTCTCGGAGCGCGCGCCCGCCGGCCGCCCACAGCGGATCGTGCTGCGCTTCTGCTGCTCGCCGCTCGAGATCCGCGGCGACGGCAGGGTCGAGAGCGTGCTCGTCGCCCGCAACGAGCTGGCCGAGCGCGACGGGCGCATCGTCGCCCGCGACAGCGGCGAGCGGGAGGAGATCGCCGCCGGACTGGTGCTGCGCTCGATCGGCTACCGCGGCGAGCCGCTCGAGGGGGTCCCCTTCGACGAGGAGCGCGGCCTGATCCCGAACGAGGCGGGGCGGATCACCGCGCCCTCGGGCGAGAAGGTGCCGGGCCTCTACGCGGTCGGCTGGATCAAGCGCGGGCCCACGGGCGTGATCGGCACCAACAAGAAGGACGCCCAGGAGACGGTCGCGACCCTGCTCGCCGACCTCGAGGCCGGCGAGATCCCCGCGGCGCCG
>DASSYK010000145.1:0-3384 GCA_035703345.1 Solirubrobacterales bacterium | reverse complement strand
GCGCTCTCCAACCCCAAGCCGGCCCCGGCCTTCGACGAGGACAAGCGCGAGGACAGGGACGACGACGACTCCGGCTCCGTCTCCGGCTCCGACGGCGGCGGCTCCTCGTCGAGCGACGACGGCGGCGGCGGCGGAGACGGCGGCGGCGAGTCCGAGGCAGGCGACGACTCGAGCGGATCAGGCTCCGGCAAGTCCGGCTCCGATGACCACCGCGACTCGGGCAGCTCCGGCTCCGGCGGCGACGGCGGCGGCGACTCGGGCTCGGACCACTCCGGCAGCTCGGGCTCGAGCGGGTCAGGTTCGAGCGGATCCGGCTCCGGCGGCTCCGGCTCAGACGACCCGCCCGACTCCGAAGACGACTAGCGCCCGAAGGGGCCGCGCTACGGGCCGTGCCCGCGCGGCGAGTGCCGCTGGGCCCGGAGATGGCTCAGGCCGACCATGTGGGGGCGGCCGCCGATCAGGAGGAGTGCGACGAGGAAGCCGCAGGCTGCGAGTGCCGCGTCGAGCTTGAAGGCGGTCTCGATCCCGTCGATGAAGGCGTCCACCCCGGTGCCGTCGTCGGAGGCCTCGGTGAAGACCGTCGTGGTCAGCCCCAGGCCGACCGACCCTCCGGCGATCTGGAACATGTAGATGATCGCGCCGGCGAGGCTGGTTCGGGACTCGTCCACGGAGGTCACGCCCGCCGTGGTCGCGGTCGGGTAGAACAGGCCGACGCCGAGCCCGGTCACCACCAGGCCGGGGACGATCGCCAGGTACTCCTGCTCGGAGGCCGCGAGCGCGACCAGCAGCGGGCCGGCGGCGATGCAAAGCGAGCCGCTCACCGCGAGGAACTTCGGCCCGAGCCGGTCGTACAGCGGCCCCGCGACGAACGAGACGCCCGCGAAGACGCCCATCATCGGGAGCATCCCCAGGCCCGCCTCGATCGGCGTGAAGTCCAGCACCTTGATCATGTACTGCGGCAGGTAGAGCATCGCGGCGAAGAAGACGGCCGACATGAACAGGATCGCGATGCACGAGTAGGTGAAGTCCTTGTTCTGCATCACGTCGCGCGGAACGAGCGCGTGGCGGCCCGAGGAGCGCTCGACGAACGCGAACAGCGCGAGCATCAGGACCGAGAGGAAGACCAGGCCGACGATGCGCGGGTCTCCCCACCCGCCCCAGTCGAGGACCTGGTCGAAGGCGAGCAGCAGCGCGACCAGGCCGATCGAGACGGTGAGGATGCCGCGGTAGTCGATGGCCGTGTCGTCGGTGTCGGCGCGGGCCTGGTGGATGTAGCGCCAGGTGACGAGCGTCGCGAAGCCGGTCACCGGCAGGTTGAGGAAGAAGATCCAGCGCCAGCTCAGCACGTCGGTGAGCACGCCGCCGATCAGCGGCCCCGCCGCGTTGCCGACCCCGGCCGCGCCGAGGATCAGGCCGCCCGCGAGCCCGGCCTTCTCCTCGGGCAGCGCGGCGAATGTCATCCCGAGGATGGCCGGCCACATCAGCGCCCCGCCGATCCCCATCAGGACCCGGGCGACGATCAGCCAGGCCTCGCTCTGGGCGACGCCGCCCGCGAACGACATCGACGCGAAGATCGCCGAGCCGACGAAGAACGCGCGCCGGCGCCCGAAGAGGTCCGCCAGCCTCCCGCCGGTCACGATCAGGACGCCGAAGGTGAGCGCGTAGGCGTTGACGACCCACTGGGCCGTGGTCACCGTCGTGTCGAAGTCCTGCTCGATCTGGGGGATCGCGACGTTGATCGCGGAGAAGTCGTTCGCGATCACGAAGACCGCGATCCCCATCGCGATCAGCGCCAGCCGGGTGCCGCGATCGATCTCCTGCTGCGGGTCCTGGGCGGCGCCTTCCACGGCGAGATGACGCTAATCGAGACACCGGTCGAAATGCGAGCGCTGGACAGGCGGATTAGTCTGGCGGGGATGGCGGCATCCTCCTCAGCGCCACTCCGCTCCCAGATCGAGCGCGCCCTGCCGGACAGGCCCTTCACGCTGCGCTTCTGGGACGGCGGCGAGGTGCCCGGGACCCGCGAGGGCCCCACCCTCACCTTCCGCTCCCCGCGCGCCATCGGCCACGCGCTGCGGGCGCCCGGCGAGCTCGGCCTCGGCCGCGCCTACGTCACCGGCGAGATCGACGTCGACGACCTCGATGCCGTGATCGCGCTGCTCGGCCGCTGGGAGGCGCCCCGGCTCTCCACGGCGACCAAGCTCGGTCTCGCCCGGGCCGCGGTCCGCGTCGCCGGCCTGCGCCACCTGCCCCCTCCCCCGGCCGCCGAGCTGAAGCCGAGCCGCAGGCGCCACAGCCGCTCCCGGGACTCCGAGGCGGTCCGCCACCACTACGACGTCTCGAACGAGTTCTTCTCCCTCTTCCTCGACGAGTCGATGACCTACTCGTGCGCATGCTGGGACGAGGACGCCGAGACCCTCGAGGACGCCCAGCGCGCCAAGCTCGACCTGATCTGCAGCAAGCTGGAGGTGCAGGAGGGGCAGCGCATGCTCGACATCGGCTGCGGCTGGGGCAGCCTCGGCATCCACGCCGCGCGGGAGTACGGGGTCGAGGTCCTCGGGATCACCCTCTCGCCGCCCCAGGCCGAGCTCGCGCAGGAACGCGCCCGCGAGGCCGGCGTCGGCGGCCTCGCGACGTTCAAGGTCTCCGACTACCGCGACCTCGCCGACGACTCCTTCGACGCGGTCGCCAGCATCGGCATGGTCGAGCACGTCGGCGGCTCCCAGGCCGACGAGTACGGCCGCCAGATCGCGCGTGTGCTTCGCCCCGGCGGCCGCGTCCTCAACCACGGCATCGCCTGGATCCCGCCGACCGAGGAGGGCTTCCACATCGGCGGCGACTTCTCGAACCGCTACGTCTTCCCCGACGGCGAGGTCCAGAACCTCTCCCGGATGCTGCTCTCCTTCGAGCGCGCCGGGCTCGAGACCCTCCACGTCGAGAACCTCCACAGCGACTACGCCGAGACCCTGCGGCACTGGGCGCAGCGCCTCGACCAGAACCTCGAGCGCGCCGAGGAGCTCGCCGGCCCCGAGCGCCTCCGCGTCTGGCGCCTCTACCTGCGCGCCGCCCGCAACGGCTTCGAGACCGGCCTCACCGGCGTCTACCAGATGCTCTGCTCACATCCGATCACCGAGCCCTCCAGCGCGCGGCCGACCGGCCTGCGGCACGGCGAGGCCCGGCGGCGCATACCCGCAGGCGGCTAGCCCGCGACCGTCTCGCGCGAGCCGATCGCCGCCACGACGCGCTCGGCGACGGCCTCGCCCGTGAAGCCGACCTCCTCGCGCAGCAGCGCGGGCTTGCCGTGGGTCACGTAGCGGTCGGGCAGGCCGACGCGCATGACGCGGGCCCGCTTCTCGGGGCGGTCGGCGAAGGCGTCCTCGAGGT
>DASSYK010000052.1:0-15976 GCA_035703345.1 Solirubrobacterales bacterium | reverse complement strand
CGATCATGACCCGCACCGGCGGCTACGGGCTGATGCCCCTGCGGACGCTCGCAGGGTGCCGGGGCCCGATCGACACGCTGATCGTCGCCGGCGGCCTCGGCGTGGGGAAGGCGGCCGACGACGAGAAGCTCGTCGGCTGGGTCCGCAGCGCGGCCCGGCGCTCGCGCCGTGTCACCTCGGTCTGCTCCGGCGCCTTCCTCCTCGCCGCCGCCGGCCTGCTCGCCGGCCGGACGGTCACCACCCACTGGTCGTCCTGCGCCGAGCTGGCCCGCCGGCACCCCGAGCTCGAGGTGGATCCGAACCCGATCTTCATCCGCGACGGCGACGTCTGGACCTCGGCCGGCGTCAGCGCCGGAATGGACCTCGCTCTGGCGCTGGTCGAGGAGGACCTCGGCCGCGAGGTCGCCCTCGAGGTCGCCCGCTGGCTCGTCCTCTTCCTCAAGCGGCCGGGCGGCCAGGCGCAGTTCAGCTCCCACATCACGGCGCAGCCGGCCGACCGCGAGCCGCTGCGCGAGCTGCAGAGCTGGATCGCGGACCACCTGGAGGCGGACCTGCGGGTCGAGGCGCTCGCCGAGCGCGCGCACATGAGCCCGCGCAACTTCGCCCGCGCCTTCTCGCGCGAGACCGGCATGACCCCGGCGGTCTACGTCGAGCAGCTCCGCGTCGAGCGCGCCCGGCAGTGCCTGGAGGCCGGCCCCGAGCCGGTCGAGTCCATCGCCGCCCGCTGCGGGTTCGGCACGCCCGAGACCATGCGCCGCGCCTTCGCGCGCCGCGTCGGGGTCGCCCCGGCGGCCTACCGCGCCCGCTTCGCACGCGAGCAGGAGGCAGCCGCGTGAGCCGTCCCGTCCCGCGTCCCCTTGCCCATCGCCCGCTCCCTTTCGACGACTGAACCGACCCACGGAGGAAGAGATGCAAGTCGCGTATCTGCTCTACGACCGCTTCACCGCCCTCGACGTCACCGGCCCGCACGAGGTCCTGAACTCCGTCCCGGGCACCGAGTCGATCTTCGTCGCCGAGACCGCGGGCCCGGTCCGCAACGAGTCGGACACCCTTTCCCTGGTGGCGGACGCGTCCATCGACGAGGTCCGGAGCCCGGACGTCGTGGTCGTCCCGGGCGGCTTCGGGACCCGCGCGCTGCTCGCGCACGAGCCGCTGCTCGGCTGGCTGCGCGAGGCGCACGAGTCCACGACGCGGACCACCTCGGTCTGCACCGGGTCGCTGCTCCTCGCCGCCGCCGGCCTCCTCGACGGAGCCCCGGCGACGACCCACTGGCTCGCGCGCGGCCTGCTCGCCTCCCTCGGCGCCGAACCCGTCCCCGAGCGCATCGTCGAGCACGGCCGGATCGTCACGGCCGCCGGCGTCTCCGCGGGGATCGACATGGCGCTGCGCCTCGTCCAGCTCATCAACGGGGACGAGGTCGCCCAGGCCGTGCAGCTCGGCATCGAGTACGACCCCGACCCGCCGGTCGACTCCGGCTCGCCCGAGAAGGCGTCCCCGGAGATCGTCGAGCTCGTCACCGCGGTGTTCGCGGCCCAGGGCGCCGAGGCCCACCCGTCCTCGGCGCCGGCCCGCCAGGACGCCTGAGGGTGAGCTGGGGCCCGAAAGGGCCCGCCCGCCCCGATCCGGCCCACGGGACTACGCTTCCGGGGTGAGCACCGCGCCCACGGCTCTGATCATGGCCGCGGGACGGGGGACAAGGATGCGCTCCTCCGTGCCCAAGGTCCTGCACGAGGTCTGCGGCCGCCCGATGGTGGCCTGGCCCATCCTGGCCGCGCGCGCGGCCGGCGCGGGGCGCGTCTGCGTGATCGTCTCGCCCGAGAGCGACAACTCCTCGGCCCTGCCCGAGGGCACCGAGACGGTGGTCCAGCCGGAATCCGACGGGACCGGCGGCGCCCTGCGCGCCGCGCGCGAGGTGATCTCCTCCTCCGAGACGGTCCTCGTCCTCTCGGGCGACTCCCCGCTGCTGGGCGCCGAGGCGATCGCCGGGCTGATCGACGCCCACCGCGAGGGCGGCGCCGACGCGACCGTGATGACCACCGAGCTCGACGACCCGGGCACCTTCGGCCGCGTCGTGCGCGGGTCCTCCGGAGAGGTGGAGCGGATCGTCGAGACCAAGGTTCCCGGCGACGCCACCTCCGCCGAGCTCGCGATCAAGGAGGTGAACGCGGGCACCTACGCATTCGCCGCCGGCCCGTTGGCCGCGGCCCTCGAGCGCCTCTCCGCCGACAACGCCCAGGGCGAGTACTACCTCCCCGACGTGGTGCCCCTGATCCGCGAGGCGGGCGGGTCCGTCGCCGCCCATCTGGTCGGCGACCCCGCGGTGAACCTCGGCGTCAACGACCGCGTCGAGCTCGCCCGCGTCACCGTCGAGGCGCGCCGCCGCATCCTGCGCGCCCACATGCTCGCCGGCGTCACGGTCGAGGACCCGGACTCCACCTGGATCGACGCCGACGTCGAGCTGGCCCCCGACGTCACCCTCGCCCCGGGCTGCGCCCTGCGCGGGCGCACGAGCGTCGGATCCGGGTCGGTGATCGGGCCGATGACGACCCTCACCGACTCGCGCATCGGCGAGCGCGTCACCGTCCTGCACTCCTTTCTCGTCAGCTGCGCTGTCGCCGACGGCGCCACGATCGGCCCGTTCTCCTATCTACGCCCCGACGCCGAGCTCGGCCCGGGCTCGAAGGCCGGCGCGTTCGTCGAGATCAAGAACTCGCGCATCGGCGAGGGCGCCAAGGTGCCTCACCTCGCCTACGTCGGCGACTCCGAGATCGGCGAGCGCACGAACCTGGGTGCAGGCACCATCACCGCCAACTACGACGGGTTCCGCAAACACCGCACCAAAGTCGGCCGGGGCGTGCGCACCGGGGTTGACACCTCCCTGGTCGCACCCGTAGAAGTCGGCGATGGCGCGTACACTGGCGCCGGTTCGGTGATCACCGAGGACGTCCCGGCGGGCGCGCTGGGGATCTCGAGGGCAGAGCAGCAGAACGTTCCCGGCTACGCCGAGCGGAAGGCGAAGGCGAACGAGGAGGGGAAGGCGTCGTCGTGAGCGCCATCGAACAGACCCAGGCAATCAGCGCGATCACGCAGGACTACACGAAGCGCCTGATGGTCTTCGGCGGCCGCGCCTCCATGGACCTGGCCGCGAACATCTCGCGCCACCTCGACGTCGACTTGGGCGAGGTCACGCTCAAGACCTTCTCCAACGGCGAGGTCTACTGCCGCTACGAGGAGTCGATCCGGGGCGCCGACGTCTTCATCGTCCAGTCCACGGCCGCGAACGAGCAGGCGGGGATGACCCCCAACGACGCCCTGATGGAGCTGCTGACGATGATCGACGCGGCGCAGGGAGCGTCGGCGCACCGCATCATCGCCGTGATGCCCTGGTACGGCTACGCCCGTCAGGACAAGAAGTCCGCCCCGCGCGAGCCGATCACCGCCCGCATCGTCGCCAAGACCCTGGAGGCGGTCGGCGTAGACCGCGTGCTGACGATGGACCTCCACGCCGGGCAGGTGCAGGGCTTCTTCCACGTCCCGCTCGACCACATGACGGCGATGCCCATGCTCACGCAGTACGTCGCCGACCTCCAGTTCGACGAGGAGCCGGTGATCGTCTCGCCCGACGCCGGCCGCGTGAAGACGGCCCGCAACTTCGCCCGCAAGGTCGGCTGCACCTGGGCCGTCATGGAGAAGGAGCGCCCGGCCCAGCAGGTCGCCGAGATCGGCTACGTGGTCGGCGACGTCGAGGGCAAGACGGCCGTCCTCGTCGACGACATGATCGACACCGCCGGAACCCTCTGCGCGGCCGCCAAGACCGTCCTCGAAGAGGGCGCCGCCCGCGTCATCGCGGTCGCCACCCACGGCGTCTTCTCAGGCCCCGCCTATGAGCGCCTCGCCTTCGACAACTCCCATATAGAGCGCATCGTCGTCACCGACACGATGCCCCTGCGCCCCGGACCCCCCGACAACATCCAAATCATCTCCGCGGCCCAGACCCTGGCCGACTCGATCCGCCGCATCTTCACGGACGACTCGGTCTCCGAGATTTTCGCCGGCGAGAACCAGCTCTTCTAGGATCTCGAACTCGACCGGGCTTCTGTGTCGGAGTAGGGTCGAGCGATGGCGCGAAGGCGCGACCCCAAGCTCGACCGGCTCTCGCAGGTTCAGCTCTTCTCCGAGTGCAGCAAGCGGGATCTTTCGCGCATCGCGGGCGTCGCCGAGGAGATCGATGTCCCGGCGGGCCGGGTGTTGATCCGCCAGGGCAGTCTTGGGCAGGAGGCTTTCGTGATCTATGAGGGTCGAGCGAAGGCGACGATCCGCGGCAAGGGGAGCTTCAGGCTTGGCGCTGGCGAGTGCTTCGGCGAGATGGCCCTGCTTCACTCGGCGCCGCGCTCCGCGACGGTCACTGCGGAGACCGACATGCGACTGCTCGTGCTCGGCTCGCGTGAGTTCTCGGCTCTGATCGAGGATGTGCCCGCCGTCGGGCGGGGGGTGCTGGCTGCCCTCGCCGAGCGGGTTCGCGAGGCCGAGCGAGCCCAGCCCTACCACTAGCCCTACTGCAGCCCGGAGATCCGCCAGTCGTCGCCCTCGCGGCTGAGGATCAGCCCGATCCGCGCGGGCCCCTCACCTCCGCGGACGACGTCGATGTCGGCGATCGCGCGGTCCTCCTTGCTGACGCGGACGTCGACGACCTGGAGCTCCTCGCTGGCGGCGCCGTCCTCGCCGCCGCTGCTCTGCTCCTGCACGAAGGCCTCGCAGTTCTCCGCAGCGCCGAGCTCCTCCTTGAAGCTCTCGGAGTAGAGGTCGCAGATCGCGGCGAAATCGCCCTCCGTCCTCGCGTCGACGTAGTCCTGGGCGACCTCGCGCGCCTGCTCCTGGTCGGACTCCCCGCACCCCGCCATGAAGGCGAGCGCGGCGGCGCAGGCGAGGGCTGTGAGGAGGCGACGGAGCAGGGCACGCCGCAAGCTAACGAACGCGAGGGCGAAACGCCCGACGCGGGCGTTGGGGTACGGTGGGCTCATGGCAGGCGGTGAGAAGGCGGACAGGGCCCGCCGGCCCGGGGACGCCTCCAGGCTGAGACGGGTCGGGCACAAGGGCGCGGACGAGATCGTCCACGGGAACACGATCGAGAGCTTCCAGGCCGCGGTCGAGCACGGCGTCGACATGATCGAGTTCGACGTCCTGCGGGCGCGCGAGGGGCGCCTGATCGTCGCCCACGACTACGAGGACGCCCTCACTCGGCGGCCTCTGACGCTCTCCGAGGCGCTCGACGCCTTCAGTGAGCCGCCCCTGGACAAGGTCGAGATCGACTGCGACCTGAAGCTGCCGGGCCGCGAGGCCGAGCTGGCGGGAGCGCTCCAGGGGCACGGCCTGGTCGAGCGGGCGATGGTCTCGACGATGGAGATCGAGAGCCTGCAGAAGCTGCGCCAGCTCGAGCCGGACCTGCGGCTGGGGTGGACCTTCCCGAAGACCCGCAGAGACTGGACGAGCCACCGCTCGGTGGTCCCGATCCTGAAGGTGGCGCTCGCCGCGATGAGGCGCCAGTTCCCGAAGGCGATCGGCGAGCGCACGGAGCGGCTCGGCCTGTCCGCGATCTGGGCCTACCACCAGGTCGTCACGCGCAGGGCGGTCGAGGCGGCGAGGGAGGCCGACGTCGAGCTGATCGCCTGGACGGTCGACGACCTGGGCCGCATGACCGAGCTGATCGAGATGGGCGTCGAAGGGATCGTCTCGAACGATCCCCGCCTGTTCGACCGGGCGGAGCGCGCCGCCGCGGGCACGGTGCCGAAGCCCGAGCCGGAGGAGCCTGACGTGATGGAGGACCTCGACGAGGAGGCCGAGCCCGCCGCCGAGGAGCGCTCCTAGGCGCTGGTGGGCAGGCCGGGGGTCTGCCTGGTCCCGCGGCCGGCGAAGTAGCGCCACTCCGCCTCGCCGAGCACGGTGGAGGGCGGTTCGGCGTAGACCCACTCGCGCATGATGCGGTGCCAGTTGGCGGTGGCGCCGAGCTGCGCGAGCACCGCCAGGAGGCCGGTCTCCATCCTGCGGCCCATGAGCTCGTCCGCGGGAAGGTTCTCCTTGCGGATCAGGTCGTAGAACTCCGAGCGGGGGTCGGAGGTGACCTCGATCATCTTCATCACCCGCTTCGAGGTGATCTTCAGCGCGCGGTCCTCGAGGTACCACCCGCCCACGAACTTGACGTGCTCCATCAGCCGCTCGGCGTCGATCCGCTGCGGGTTGGCGAGGAAACCGATGTTGTTGAGCGCGTCGAGAAGGGCGTCGGCGTCGTCGCGGGAGGCTGCGTCGACGGCGCGCTGCTCGAGCATGATCTGCGTCTCGCTCACCCGCTTCGTCATCCCGAAGTCGAGGAAGGCGACCCGGCCGTCGTCCATCAGCAGGTAGTTGCCCGGGTGGGTGTCGGCGTTGAAGTGCTGCAGGTGGTAGATCGAGCCGAAGCAGAAGCGGAAGACGATCTCGCCGAAGATGTCGCGCTCGTCCTGGGGCAGGGACTTCACGAACTCGAAGTCGTGCCCCTCGACGAACTCGCTCACGAGCACGCGCCGCCGGGAGAGCCGCGAGTGCACCTTCGGCACGTAGATGAACGGGTGCCCGTCGTAGGCGCGGGCGAAGCTGCGCTGGTTCTGCGCCTCGAACTCGTAGTCGAGCGCCTCGAGCACGCGCTCGCGGAGCTCCTCGGCGACGGCCTTGGCCTCGAGCCCGGGGGCGACCGCCTTGGCGAGCCGGACCAGGATGCCGGCGTTGGCGACGTCCGATTCGAGGGCGTCGGCTATCCCCGGGTACTGCACCTTGACCGCGACCTTCGAGCCGTCGGGCAGCGTCGCGCGGTGCACCTGGCCGATCGACGCGGCGGCGAAGGCATCGTGCTCGATCGACGCGAAGACGCGCTCGGGGTCGCGCCCGTACTCCTCCTCGAGGATCCCGGCGACCTTGTCCCAAGGCATCGCCGGCGCCTGGGCGCGCAGCTTCGAGAGCTGCTCCTGGTAGATCTCGCGGTACTCGGGGGGCAGGAAATCGGTGTCTATGAAGGACGCCATCTGCCCGATCTTCATCGCGGCCCCCTTCATCTCGCCGAGCACGGAGGCCATCTTCAGCGCGGTCTCGAGGTGCCGGGTCTCCATCCGCTCGGCCTTGCTCTCCTCCGAGCGCCCGAGGTTGGCGGCCGCGGTGCCCGCGTACCGGGTCGCCTGCCCGCCGATCGCGGCGCCCAGCTTCGCGGAGCGCCCGATGCGGCCGGCCGGAATGCGACCCGATTGCTCCTCGCGCTCGGCCTCCCGTTCCCGCTCACGCGCTTCGCGCGCGCGGCGGCCCTCCTCGCGCGGGATCCGGACCCCTGAGCGGTCGCCCTGCGGCTCTTCTTGCTCGGGTGGTCTGTCGGGGTCGCCGGTCATCGGTTCAAGGCATTCTTCTATCCTGGCTCGTCACTCACCTTGCCAGATGGGGCCTCGAGGCACCATCCGGAACGCGACATGGCATCCCAGCGACCGACACTCAGCGTCAGCCCCCGCGACACCTTCGGGACGCGGGCCACCCGGCGCTTGCGCCGCCAGGGCCTGATCCCCGGCGTCGTCTACGGCCACGGCGGCGAGGCGCGGCCCTTCCAGGTCTCCGAGCGGGATCTGCGGACCCTGCTGGGCGAGGGCCAGACGCTGCTCGACCTCGAGGTCGAGGGCTCGAAGGCCGTCCCCGTCGTGATCAAGGAGGAGCAGCGCCACCCGCTGCGGGGCGAGATCATCCACTTCGACTGCCTCCAGGTCCGCCTCGACGAGGCCATCCAGGCCGACGTCACGATCGAGCTCGACGGCACCGAGAACGCGCCGGGCGTGCGGGAGGGCGGCGTCCTCGAGCACATCGGCCGCGAGGTCACGATCGAGGCGCTGCCGACCGACATCCCCGAGCAGATCGTGGTCGACGTCTCCGAGATGGAGATCAACGACACGGTCTCCCTCGACTCCGTGACACCGCCGAGCGGCGTCAAGTTCATGGTCGACGAGCCCGAGGAGTGGACGATCGCCACCCTCAGCCCGCCGCGCGTCGAGGAGGAGCCCGAGCCCGCCGTCGAGGAGGAGGCCGAGCTCGTCGGCGAGGGCGAGGAGGCCCCCGAGGGCGCCGAGGAGGGCGCCGAGGGCGAGGCCGAGGGCGGCGAGGGCGAGGGCGGCGGCGAGGACAGCGGCGGGGACTAGGCCTTGGGCCTGTTCGAGCGACTGTTCGGCAGGCGCGGCCGCGAGCGAGTCGAAACCTCCACGGCGTCCGGGGGCGGCGGCGACTTCGGCGGGGGCGGGGAGTAGCGCTGTCGTTCCTCCGGCGGCGCCGCGAGAGGGGTTCCCGGGATGAACCGGGCGGAGGCCGCGCGGACGTCCTCGTCGTCGGCCTGGGCAACCCCGGCACGCGCTACGCGGCCACGCGCCACAACATCGGTTTCGAGATCGGCGACGAGCTCGCGCGCCGCTGGGAGCTGCCGAAGGCGCGCAAGCGCTTCGGCGGCCTCATCACGGAGGGCAGGACGCGGCCGGGCGGCCCCCGGGTGGCGGTGCTCCTGCCCCAGACCTACATGAACGAGTCGGGCGGCTCCGCCGGCCCCGCGCGAGGCGCGCTCGGCGTCCCGCTCGACCACATCGTCGTCCTGCACGACGAGATCGACCTCCCGTTCGGCGAGGTGCGCGGCAAGCTCGGCGGGGGGCTGGCGGGGCACAACGGCCTCAAGAGCCTCGGCGCCGGCCTGGGCGGGCCTGACTTCTGGCGCGTGCGCGCCGGCGTCGGCCGCCCCGACAGCAGCGACCCGGAGATCGTCTCCGCGCACGTGCTCGGCCGCTTCAGCGAGCCGCGCGAGGAGGTCGCGGCGCTGATCGGCCGCGCCGCCGACGAGGCGGAGCGGCTGGTGGAGAGGATCGCGGTCGGCGACGGGGAGGAGGCGCCGGCGTGAGCGAGGCGCTGACGAGCTACACGGTCGCCGACGGCATCGGACTGCTGCGCCTGGAGCGGGAGGAAGCGCGCAACGCGATCAACACGCAGATGCTCGAGGAGATGCTCGCCCACCTCGCCGCGGCGAAGGACGACGATGAGGTCCGCGTGCTGGTGATCTCCTCGAACGACCACCTCGGCCTCTCGGCCGGGGCCGACGTTCGCGAGGAGATGGACGAGGAGGGGAGGGTGCGCCGCATGCAGCTCTTCGCCGGCCTCTACGAGGAGCTGACCGCCTACCCGAAGCCGACCGTGGCCGCCTGCCACGGCTCCGTGGTCGGCGGCGGGGCCGAGATCGCGGTCGCCTGCGACCTGCGCGTCGGCGGCTCCAACCTGCGCCTGCGCTTCCCCGGGGCGGCCCTCGGCGTCCCCGTCGGCCCAGCGCGCCTGGTCACCCTCTGCGGTCTGTCCACGGCCAAGTACCTGCTGCTCACCTCCCGCAACGTCAGCGCCGACGAGGCGCTCCGCATGAACCTGATCCACCGCGTGGCCCCGGCGGCGCGCACGGAGGAGGTCGCCCTCGAGCTGGCGGGCGAGGTCGCGGCCCACCCGCCCGAGTCCGTCGCGCGGATCAAGCGGATGCTGCTCGACTGGGACGGGGTCGTCGAGCGCTCCGCCGAGGAGGGCCGCGGCCAGGTGGAGTGGCAGCGCACCGGCCCCGGGCTGCCCTACGGCGACTGACGCCACCCGCCCGGCCGGGCGGCTCCGGCCTCTCGCTAGGATCGAAACCGGCCGGGCCCGTGCCCGGCCGAGGAGGCCGGATCGCGCGATCCGGTCGCTCGCGCTGCCCAGATGGAGACCGCCACCCGCACACTGCGCCCTCTGCTCGCCCTCGCCGCCGACGGCGAGGGCTTCCGCATGCTCGAAGACGCGATCGAGGCGCGGAGCCCGGGGGCGGAGACCGTCCAGGCCCACGTCTCGGGTGCTCTCCGGCCCTACCTTCTCGCGGCACTGCTGGACGATGCGGCCGCTGACGGCGCCGCGCTGATCGTCAGCGGGGACGACCGCTCGGCCCGCGACCTCGCCGCCGACCTGCGCGCCTACCTCGCGCCCCGCCCCGTTCACCTCTATCCGTCGCGCGGCACCGGCTATCTCTCCCACGTGGCCCCGCCTCCGCACCTCGCCGGGCTGCGTGTGGCGGCGCTCGATGCGCTCGCCGGCGGCGCGAGCGGCGATCGCCCCGGACCCGTCGTGGTCGCGAGCGCCATCGCGCTCGCCGAGGCGGTCCCCGACCCGGAGCTCCGCCCGGACGGCCTCGTGCTGCACCGCGGCGAGGAGGTCGAGCTGGGAGACGTCACCGAGCTGCTGGTCGAGGCCGGCTACGAGCGCGCCGCCCAGGTCGAGGAGCGCGGCCAGTTCGCCCAGCGCGGCGACATCCTCGACGTCTACCCCGCGACCGAGGAGCGCGCCGTCCGGCTGGAGCTCTTCGGCGACGAGATCGAGAGCATCCGCTGGTTCTCCACCTTCACGCAGCGCTCGCTCGGCGATGCCGAGCAGGTCGAGTTCGCGCCCGCGGCGGAGCTGGCGGGAGAGCACCGCGAGGCCGCCGAGCTGCTCGGCCCGCCCGCCACCGACGGGTCGGGCGGGGACGAGAGCGGCGAGGAGCGCCCCGAGATCGCCGAGCTGCTGCCGATCGACCGCTTCCGCGCCCCACTCGACCTGCTGCCCGAGGGCGCCTTCGTCGCGATCGCCTCCGCCGAGGAGATCCCCGCCACTCTGCGCGACCACTGGGAGGACGTCACCGCCGCGATGCACGCCGACGACGCGCGCCACCTCTACGTCGACGTGGCCGACCGCCTCGGCGAGCTGGCCGCGCTGGAGCTGAGCGGCGCCGAGGCGAACCAGCCGCACTCGCTGCGCGCGCAGCGGACCGAGTTCCCCTCACGCAGCTCGGCCGAGGCGGAGACGGAGCTGGAGAAGCTGCTGCGCTCCGGCTACCGGACCGTCGTCGCCTTCGAGCGCGGCGGCGAGGCGGATCGCACGCGCTACAACCTCGCGCGCATCGACGCCCCGCCGCTTGGGGCCGATCCGCCGGCCGACGCGGGCGTCCGCTTCGCCGAGGCCGCCCTGCGCGAGGGCTTCGTCGCGCCCGAGCTGAAGCTGGCGGTGATCCCCTGGTCGCGGCTGGTCCACCGCCGCCGTGCGGCCGCTCCGGCCGCAGCGCGGCACCGGATCGCGGCGGCGATCGAGCTGCGCGTCGGCGACCTCGTCGTCCACGAGGACCACGGCGTCGCTCGATTCTCCGGCTTCGACACCAAGACGCTCGCCGGGGTCACCCGCGACTACCTCGAGCTCGAGTACAAGGGCGGGGACAAGGTCTTCGCCCCCACCGACCAGCTCGCCAGGATCAGCCGCTACGTCGGCGCCGACGGCTCCGAGGCCGCGCTCAGCCCGCTCGGCGGCAAGCGCTGGCAGAACCTCAAGGCCAGGGCGCGCCGCGCCGCGCAGGAGATGGCCGGCGAGCTGCTCAACCTCTACGCCGAGCGCCAGGTGCGGAAGGGTCACGCGCACGCGCCCGACGGCGAGCTCCAGATCGGCTTCGAGGCCGCCTTCCCGTACCGCGAGACGGCCGACCAGCTCGACGCGATCGACACCGTCAAGGCCGACATGGAGGGCGAGCGCCCGATGGACCGCCTGATCTGCGGCGACGTCGGCTACGGCAAGACGGAGGTCGCCCTGCGGGCCGCCCACAAGGCCGCCGCCGACGGCAAGCAGGTGATGATGCTGGTGCCGACCACGATCCTCACCCAGCAGCACTTCGGCACCTTCCGCGAGCGCCTCGCCGACTCCCCCTTCAACGTCGAGATGGTCTCCCGGCTGCGCAAGCCGGCCGAGGTCAAGGACGCCCTCCAGCGCTTCTCGGAGGGGAGGGTGGACATCCTGATCGGCACCCCCCGGCTGCTCTCGCGCGACGTCCGCGGCAGGGACCTCGGCCTGCTGATCGTGGACGAGGAGCAGCGCTTCGGCGTCAAGCAGAAGGACCTCCTGCGCCAGCTCAAGCTCAAGGTCGACGTGCTCTCGCTCTCGGCGACGCCGATCCCGCGGACCCTGCAGATGTCCCTGGCGGGGCTCCGCGACATCTCCGTGATCGAGACCCCGCCCGAGGGCCGGCGTCCCGTCCGCACCTACGTCGGCCCCTACGACGAGGAGCTGGTCGGCCGCGCCATCAAGCGCGAGGTGGAGCGCGGGGGGCAGGCCTTCTTCCTCCACAACCGCATCGACTCGCTGCACGAGACCGCGGAGCGGCTCCGCGGCCTCTGCCCGGGTGTCCGCTTCGCCGAGGCCCATGGGCAGATGGACGAGCTCGAGCTCGAGGCGACGATGCTCTCCTTCGTCCGCGGCGAGCACGACTGCCTGGTCGCGACGACGATCATCGAGTCGGGGATCGACATCCCCTCGGCCAACACGCTGATCGTCGAGCGCGCCGACCAGCTCGGCCTCTCGCAGGCGTACCAGATCCGCGGCCGGGTCGGCCGCAGCTCCGAGCGCGCCTATGCATACCTGCTCTACCCCTCGCCCGAGACGCTCAACGCCGATGCGGCCGCGCGGCTGTCGACGCTCTCCGACAACACGGAGCTGGGCTCGGGCTTCCGCGTCGCGATGCGCGATCTCGAGATCCGGGGCGCCGGCAACCTGCTCGGCGACGAGCAGTCCGGCCACGTGGCGGCGGTCGGCTTCGAGCTCTACTGCCAGATGCTCGAGGACGCCGCCGAGTCGATGCGCGCCGGGATCGAGGAGGGGGAGGGGCTCGGCCCCGAGCGCGAGCCGGTCCGGGTGGAGCTCGACGTCGACGCCTACGTCCCGAGCGACTACGTGCCCTTCGAGGCCGCGAAGATCGACGTCCACCGGCGCATTGCGGCCGCCCGCGAGCGCGGAGAGCTGCGAGCCCTCGCAGACGAGCTCGCGGACCGCTTCGGACCGGTTCCGCAGCCGGTCACGAACCTGCTCGACCTGCAGCGTGCCCGGCTCGAGCTCGGCGCCGCCGGGGTGCGCACGGTGGAGTTCAGGGCGGGCCGCCTGCGCGCGTTCCCGCTCGAGCTCGACTCCCGCCAGGTCGGCGCGCTGAACGAGCAGGTCCCCGAGGCGATCTACCAGTGGCGCGAGAAGACGCTCGCGATCCCCGTGCCCGACGAGGCGCCCGCCCGCCTGGGGGCGCTGCTCGCCCTCACCGCGGGGCTCGGCGCGGCGGCCCCCTTAGCGCCCGCTTAGCGCTCTGTTGTTAGGCTCCCGGCGGCGTGAAGAGGAGGGACTCGAACAAGTGGGCCATCCCGGCCGCCTTCGGCGCGATTCTGGTGATCGCGGTCGCCGCGATCGCGATCTTCGGCGACCTCGGCCATGACGAAGTGCCCGATGACGCGGTCGCAGTCGTCGACGGCACCGACGTGAGCCGCGCGGAGTTCGACGCCGCGCTCGCCCAGGCCGCGACCCAGCAGGGCCTCGACGCCCCGCCCCCCGCCGACGATCCTCAGTACGACGCGCTCGCCGAGCAGGCGCTCAACACCGTCCTCGACGCAGCCTGGATCCAGGCGGAAGCCGAGGAGAGGGGGATCGAGGTTTCCGATCGTGAGGTCCAGCAGGAGTTCGAGCAGACCAAGAACGAGAACTTCAAGACGGAGAAGGAGTACCAGGACTTCCTCAAGCAGTCCGGCTTCACGCAGGAGGACATCGACCTGCGCGTCCGCCTTCAGCTCGTCTCGACCAAGATCCAGGACGAGGTCAGCGCCGAGGCGGCGACCGTCTCGGACGACGACGCGGAGAAGTACTACGAGTCAAACAAGGAGCAGTTCGCGCAGCCGGCATCCCGCAACATCCGTGTGGTCCAGACCGAGACCGAGGCCGACGCCCAGAAGGCCTTCGACGCGCTCAGTGCGGACAACTCCCCCGAGAACTGGAACAAGGTCGCCAAGGAGTTCTCGACCGACCCGACCTCCAAGGACAAGGGCGGGGTCCGCGAGAACGTCACCGAGGGCGTCTTCCCCGAACCCCTCAACACCGAGATCTTCAACGCCGAGCAGGGCGTGGTCGAGGGTCCCGTCTCCACCGACGACGGCTTCTTCGTCTTCCAGGTCGACACGATCACCGAGGCGGGCACGATCCCCTTCGAGGAGGCCCGAGACCAGATCGACCAGCAGCTCGCCGGCCAGCTCCAGCAGGAGGCCTTCGGCGCCTTCCTCCAGGACTATCGCGACCGCTGGACCCAGCTGACGGTCTGCGCCGAGGACGTTGTGGGTGAGCGCTGCGAGAACTTCGAGGGCGAGAGAGCAACATGTGACCTCGGCAAGCAGGAGGAGGAGCAGGCCCAGCTACCGGAAGAACAGCGCTCCGAAGCGAGTTGTCCTGCTCCGGTCTTCTCGATATCGCAGGCAGATCCGACGACTGGCCAGGCGACCTTCACCGGCACCGGTCCGACCCCGGCGGCCCCGGGCACGATCCGCATCTTCACGCCGGCCTCCGGCCAGCCGCAGCGCCCGCATCCGCCGGGCGGCGATGACGAGGCCGCGGCACCGACCGGGATCGAGGGCCTGGCCCCCGGCGCCGGCGGCACCGTTCCGCCCGGCGGCTAGCGCCCGGGGGCGGCAACCCCGGTCGTGACCGAGGACGCCACGCAGGCCGCCGTCGCGAGGCTCGACGAGATCACCCGCCGGCTGCGGCGCGAGTGTCCCTGGGACCGCGAGCAGGACGCCCGCTCGATCGCCCCGCACACGGTCGAGGAGGCCTACGAGCTCGCCGACGCGGTGCGCGCGGACGACACCGCGGCGATGCTGGACGAGCTCGGTGACGTCCTCTTCCAGGTCGTCTTCCTGGCGCTGCTGCTCGAGGAGCGCGGTGAGGGAGACCTCGCAGCGGTCGCCGAGTCCTGCACCGCGAAGCTGGTCCGCCGCCACCCGCACGTGTTCGGGGAGGGCGAGCTCTCGAGCGCCGCGGAGGTACTCGGCCAGTGGGAACGGATCAAGCGCGACGTGGAGGGCCGCAGCGAGGACCCTCTGGCCGATCTGCCCGAGGCGCTGCCCTCCCTGCTGTACGCGCGCAAGGTGCTGCGCCGCGTCGATCCCGAGGGGTCGGCCGGCGGCGAGAAGCCGGGCGGGCCGGGAGGGGACCCGGCGGCCCGGGACGAGGCCGAGCGCGAGGTGGGCGAGCTCCTGCTGGCCGCCGTGCGCCGCTCGCGCGAGCTCGGCGTCGATCCGGAGCTGGCGCTGCGCGCGGCCGCTCGGCGGATGACTGGTGGAGACTGACGGCGGCACGCGCCGAACCGGCTCCTGGCCCTAGACTGCGCGCGCCGATGTCGACCATCGAGTCCATTCGCGGCCGCCAGATCCTCGACTCGCGGGGCAACCCGACCGTCGAGGTGGAGGTCGAGCTGGGGTCAGGGGCGCGCGGCTGGGCCGCCGTCCCCTCCGGTGCCTCGACGGGCGAGTTCGAGGCCGTCGAGCTCCGGGACGAGGGCGAAGAGTGGGCCGGCAAGGGCGTATCCAAGGCCGTCGCACACGTGAACGGCGAGATCGCCGATGCCCTGCGCGGCGCCCGCGCCAACGAGCAGTCGGCGCTCGACCGCACGATGATCGAGCTCGACGGCACGTCGAACAAGGGCCGTCTCGGCGCCAACGCCATCCTCGGCGTCTCCCTCGCCGTCGCGAAGGCCGCGGCGGTCGCCGTCGCCCAGCCCCTGTATGAGTACCTTGGCGGACTCTACGCGGCCACCGGCGCCGAGGACGTCGGCGGCGCGAACCTGCTGCCCGTCCCGATGATGAACGTGCTGAACGGCGGCGTTCACGCCGACAACGCGGTCGACTTCCAGGAGTTCATGGTCGTGCCCGCGGGGGCCGCGGACTATCCGTCCTGCCTGCGCATGGGCACGGAGGTCTTCCACGCGCTCAAGAAGACCCTCCACGCCAACGGGCTCTCCACGGCCGGCGGCGACGAGGGCGGCTTCGCGCCCGACCTCGAGTCGAACCAGGCCGCGCTCGACTTCCTGATCGCCGCGATCGAGGCCGCGGGCTAC
>DASSYK010000015.1:0-10157 GCA_035703345.1 Solirubrobacterales bacterium | reverse complement strand
CAGACGGCAGATTTCGCCGCTCGGGGCCCGTGCCGCCACCCGGCCCATGCGCCAGCCCTCGGTGCCGGTTTTCCGGGCCGGTGCCGCCATCCGGCCGGCCATCCGCCACCCCTCGGTGCCGGTTTTCCCGGGTCACCCCCGGCGCCGGCGCTCCCTCTCGGAGGCCCCGGCTGGGCACGTCAGCCCAGCCGACCCACCGCCTCCGCCGCCGCGTCGGCCAGGCGCTCGACGATTCGCGCGAACTCCTCGAAGGCGTCGTCTGTCTTGCCGTACTGGCCGCCCGAGTAGCGGGCGTAGACGCCCTCGAGGATGATCGCCAGCTTCCAGTAGCCGAGGGCGACGAAGAAGTCGATGGCTGTGAGGTCGCGTCCCGAGAGCTCTGCGTAGCGGGCCTTGACGTCGGCGCGCGAGGGAAAGCCGGGGGCGATCGTGGCGGGGGCGAACAGGGGCATGAACTCGTCGCCGGGCTCGGACCAGTAGACGAGGAGGAGGCCGACGTCGGCCAGGGGGTCGCCGAGGGTGCACAGCTCCCAGTCGACGACGGCGGCGACCTCGCCGGCGGGCGAGAGGATCATGTTGTCGAGGCGGTAGTCGCCGTGGACGATCGTGGCGGGGCCCTGTTCGGGGATGGAGGAGGCGAGCCGGGCGTGGACGTCGTCGACCACGGCGAGCTCGCGGGTCTTCGACTTCTCCCACTGGCCGTGCCAGCGCTTGAGCTGGCGGGCGACGTAGTCCTCCTTGCGGCCGAGCTCGCCGAGGCCGACGGCGCCGGGATCGACGGCGTGGATCTCGACCAGGGTGTCGACGACGCGCTCGCCGATCGCGCGGCGTTCGGGCTCGGGGAAGGTCTCCGCGTCCTCGGCGGAGCGCAGGATCGGGCCGTCGACGAACTCCATGACGTAGAAGGGGGCCCCGTTGACCGAGTCGTCCTCGCTGATCCCGACCACCGGCGGGACCGGGACGGGCGTGTCGCGGAGCGCGGAGATCACGCGGTGCTCGCGGCCCATGTCATGGGCGGAGCCGAGCCGCTTGCCGAGCGGGGGCCGGCGCAGGGCCCAGCGGTGACCGGCGGAGTCGGTGACGCCGAAGGTGAGGTTGGAGCGCCCGCCCGAGATGCGCTCGAAGCCCAGGGGCGGTGCCGCCCCGGGGACGTTCGCCTCGAACCAGGCCTCGACCGCCCCGCGGTCGATCCCCTCCGGCGCCTCGGCGGCGGCGCCGACCTCGTTAGCCTCCTGCGCCATGCCGAGCGAAGCATATGGAGGAGATGTCGAGGCCGTCCTGTTCGACTTCGGCGGAGTGCTGACCACGTCCGTGTGGGACAGCTTCGCCGCCTTCTGCCGCACCGAGGGCCTCGATCCGGACGCGATCAAGAACCTCTTCAGCAGCGATCCCCAGGCGCTGGCCCTGCTGCGCAGGCTCGAAACCGGGTCGATCTCCGAGGCCGACTTCGAGCGCCACTTCGGCGAGCGCCTCGGCCTCGAGAACCACGAGCGCCTGATCGACAGCATGTTCGAGGGAATGAAGCCGCTCGACACGATGGTCTCGGCCGTCCGCGACCTGCGCGCCGGCGGCCTGAGCACCGGCCTCGTCTCCAACTCCTGGAGCACGTCCCACTACGACCGCGAGCTGCTCGCCGACATCTTCGACGACGTGGTGATCTCCGCCGAGGTCGAGCTGCACAAGCCGCAGCCCGAGATCTACCGGCTCGCGGCCGAGCGGATCGCGGCCGAGCCCGAGGCGTGCGTATTCGTCGATGACCTGCGGGAGAACTGCGAGGGCGCCGAGGCGGTCGGCATGACCGCGATCCGGCACCGCGACCCCGCCGAGACGATCGCGCGGCTGGTGGAGCTGACCGGCGTGGAGCTCCCCGCCGGGGGCGGGGGCAGCGGCTCCTAGGCCGCGCCGCCGGCGATCAGGAACACGCCCGCGAGGGCGAGCACGACGCCGAAGCGCTGCGGGCGGCGCAGCCGCTCCCCGAGGAAGAGGTGGGCGAGCGCGATCGTGAAGGCCGGGTACATCGAGCCGCCGACCGCGACGAGCGGCAGCAGGCCCATGGTCGAGGCCACCGTGAAGAGGCTGTTCGCAGTGATGTCGAACGCCGCGATGGCGATCAGGATCGGCACCGCGGCGGGCACCCCCGCGAGCGACGGGCGGGCGACGCTGACCGCGATCGCGACCATCACGACCCCACCCGCGCGGGCGGCGACGATCGCCCACCCGGGCCGGTCGGATGCGGCGAGATCGAGCAGGGTGAAGAACGTGCCGAAGCCGAGGGCCGAGACCAGGGCGAGGGCGATCGCCTTCCTGCCGATCCCGGCGTGCCGCGGTTCGTCCTCGTAGCTGAGCACGACCACGCCGAGGATCGCGATCACGAGGCCCACGAGCTGGATCGCGCTCGGCGCCTCGCCGCGGGCAAGCCCCACCCCCACAGGCACGACGACGCCGAGCGCCGCGATCGGGGCCACCACGCTCATCGTCCCCATGGCCATCGCGCTGTAGAACGCCCCGAGGGCGCCCATCACCGCCGCGCCGCCCGCGAAGGCGAGCGCGAGCTTGTTCGCCGGGAGCGGATCGGCGCCGAAGAGCGGGAGCGCGAGCAGGGCGATCGCGAGGCCGGCGGGCTGCGTGACGAACAGGACCGCGAGCACCGGCATCTTCCGGCTCTGGGTGCCGCCGAGGAAGTCCGAGATCCCCCAAGAGAGCCCGGAGACGAGGCTGATCGCGAAGGCGAGCAGGGAACTGGCCGGCCGCTAGGGACCGCCGCCGAGCAGGCCGGTGACCGTGTCGTTGACCTCGTTGATCACCTGTTGCGCCACTCCGCAAGCAATCGGTTACTCATAAATCCCCGTCGCGGGTAGTGTAAGCGGCCCCCTCGCGGCGGGGAGCAATGAGAATCAATCCTTCCCTCACGGCTCGGCTACGGATCGGATTCGTGATCCTGTTCGCCCTGCTGCTCGCGGTCTCCCTGCTCGGCGTCGGCCGCCTGTTCCAGATCCGCGTCGACTTCGAGGACGAGACCACCCGCTACTTCCAGCTCGAGGTGGAGACCGAGCGGATGACCTCGGCCTTCATCCTCGAGCAGGCCGCAATTCGCCCGATGGCGCCGGGCCAGCCGCCGAGCGCCGCGGCGCTCGGCCAGGCGAGCGAGGAGTTCGCCGGCGCGGCCAGCCGCGCCGGCGACCGCACGGGCGGCGACGAGGCCCTCACGGCGCGCCTCGAACGGGTCGTCGCCGCCGAGGCGGCGTGGCGCAACGCCGTCGCGGCGCCGGCGCTCGCCGGCCGCAGAGCGCCGCCGGAGGTCCAGAGGGGCCTGACCCGCGCTGTCACCGCCGGCGCCGACTCGCTCACGGTCGCCACGCAGGACGCCCGCGACACGATCCGCGACGACGCTCGCAACGACACGCGCGACACCACGATCCTCGTCGTCTTCGGCCTGGCGGGGGCGCTGCTGGCCGCGCTGATCCTCTTCTCCGGCCTGATCAACTCGATGCGCGCACCGCTCGCGCGCCTCGTCGAAGGGGCCCGGCGCCTCGCGGGGGGCGAGCTCGACACGCGAGTCGAGGTGGGCGGCCCGGTCGAGATCGCGACGCTCGGCAGCGCCTTCAACGAGATGGCCACCTCGCTCGAGCGCAACGCACGGGAACGCGACCGCATCGAGCAGATGAAGGACGACTTCGTGCTCACCGTGTCGCACGAGCTGCGAACGCCCGTGACCGTGGTCAAGGGCTTCGCCGAGATGCTGACCGCGCAGCGAAAGGCGCTCAACCCGCGCCAGTATGAGGCCGCGTCGATCATCTCCGACAGCGCGGGCCAGCTCCAGAAGATGATCAACGACCTGCTCGACCTCGCCCGCAGCGACGCGGGCAAGCTCCGCATCAGCCCCGAGCCGACGCCGGTGCGGCCTCTGGTCCAGCGCGTCGCCCGGCAGATGCGCCCGAGTCTGGAGGACAAGAGCCAGAGGCTGACGGTGAGCGTGGAACGCGGCCTGCCCAAGGTGCGGGCGGACGGCGACCGGATCGCCCAGGTGCTCGCGAACCTGCTGACGAACGCCAACAAGTACGCGCCCGAGAATGCCAAGGTCCGCCTGACCGCCAGCCGCGTCGGCGAGGAGATCGAGTTCGCCGTCTCGGACGACGGGCCCGGGCTAGAGTCGGAGGAGCTCGACCACGTCTTCGAGCGCTTCTGGCGCGCCGAGAGCGGCGAGACCCAGGTGGTCGGAGGCACGGGGCTCGGCCTCGCGATCTCGAAATCGCTGATCGAGCTGCACGGCGGCGCGATCTCGGTCGACTCGAAGCCGGGCGAGGGCGCTACCTTCAGATTCGTGTTGCCGATCGCCAAGGAAGGCCGCAAGAAAAGGGAACCGGCCGAGCCCAGCACAGCCGGAGTCGCGCGATGACCCGGGTTCTCGTCGCCGACGACTCCGAGACCGTGCTGCTGATGCTCGAGCGGCGGCTGGAGATGTCGGGCTACGACGTGATCACCGCCCGCGACGGCGAGCAGGTGCTGGAGATACTGGAGAAGCACATCGCCGGCGATGTGCCCGACCTGATCCTGCTCGACGCGATGATGCCGAAGCTCTCCGGCGTGGACGCGCTGAAGCAGCTGCGGGCGGCCGGGCACCGCATGCCGGTGCTGATGATCTCGGCTCACTTCGACGCGCTGCAGCCCGAGCGGATGGAGGAGATCGGCGCCGACGGCGTCGTGCCGAAGCCGTTCGAGTGGGAGGTCCTGATCGCGCGGATCGAGGAGCTCGCCGGGCACTGACCCCGGCTCGGTGCGATGCTCGGCCTCCCCGACTCGATTCGCGCCTGCCTGTTCGACCTCGACGGAGTCCTCACCCAGACCGCGAGGGTGCACGCGCGCGCCTGGAAGGAGATGTTCGACGGGTTCCTGAAGGCGCGCGCGGAGCGGAGCGGCGCGGAGCTCGTCCCCTTCGACGCGCACGACGACTACGACGCCTACGTCGACGGCAAGCCGCGCTATGACGGCGTCCGCGACTTCCTCGCCTCACGCGCGATCGAGCTGCCGGAGGGCGCGGAGGACGACCCGCCCAGCGCCGAGACCGTGCACGGCCTCGGCAACCGCAAGAACCAGCTGGTCCTGGCGATCCTGAAGAAGGACGGCGTCGAGCCCTACGAGGGCTCGGTCCGCTACCTCCACGCCGCGCGCGACGCCGGCCTGCGGCGCGCCGTCGTCTCCTCGAGCGCGAACTGCCGCGAGGTGCTGATCGCCGCCGGCATCGAAGACCTCCTCGAGGTCCGGGTCGACGGGATCGTCGCGGGGGAGGAGAAGCTCATCGGCAAGCCCGCCCCCGACACGTACGTGGCGGCCGCGAAGAAGCTCGGCGTGCAGCCCGGTGAGGCGGCCGTGTTCGAGGACGCCCTCGCGGGAGTGGAGTCGGGCCGCGCCGGCGGCTTCGGCTGCGTGGTCGGAGTCGACCGGGTGGGGCAGGCCGACGCCCTGCGCGAGCACGGCGCGACCGTGGTCGTCGACGACGTCGCCGACCTCCTCGAGGGCTAGTGCTCACCCACGCCGACTTCGCCGTCGAGCCCTGGCAGCTGCGGGAGCGCAGCCTGGACCTCAACTACCTCGCGCAGACCGAGTCGGTGTTCGCCCTCTCGAACGGCCACGTCGGGCTGCGCGGGAACCTCGACGAGGGCGAGCCCCTGGCGCTGCCGGGCACCTACCTGAACGGCTTCTACGAGCAGCGCCCCCTCCCCTACGCGGAGGTCGCCTACGGTCAGCCGGAGTCCGGGCAGACGGTCGTCAACGTCACCAACGGCAAGGTCATCCGCCTCCTGGTCGGCGACGAGCCCTTCGACATCCGCTACGGCGACCTGCTTTCGCACGAGCGCACCCTCGACTTCCGCGCCGGGACGCTCCACCGCGAGGCCGAGTGGCGCTCGCCGGCGGGGCAGGAGGTCAAGGTCCGCTCCACCCGCCTCGTCTCCTTCTCGCAGCGGGCCGTCGCCGCCATCGCCTACGAGGTCGAGCCGGTCGGCGAGACCACCCGCGTCGTGGTCCAGTCGGAGCTGGTGGCGAACGAGCCGCAGCCGGCGATGCACGAGGACCCGCGTGCCGCGGCGGCGCTCGAGGCGCCGCTGAAGGGCGAGTGGGCGAGGGCCGGGCTCGACGTGCCGGGCGCCGTGCTCGTGCACCGCACGGCGACCAGTGGCCTCCGGGTCGGCGCGGGGATGATGCACGCGATGAAGGGGCCGGGCGAGGTCGGCGCCTACGTCGAGGCCGAGGACGACCTCGCCAGGCTCACGGTCAGCGCCGAGCTGCCGCCGGGGCAGGTCCTGCGCGTGGTCAAGTTCCTCGCCTACGGCTGGTCGCGCCGGCGGACCACGCCGGCGGTGCGCGACCAGGTCGCGGCCGCGCTGGCCGAGGCGATCCACACGGGCTGGGACCGGCTGGCCGCCGACCAGCGAGCCTACCTCGACGAGTTCTGGGACCGCGCCGACGTGCACCTCGAGGGCGACGCCGAGCTGCAGCAGGCGGTTCGCTTCGCGCTGTTCCACACGCTCCAGGCCGGCGCGCGCGCCGAGCGGCGGGCGATCCCCGCCAAGGGCCTGACCGGGCCGGGCTACGACGGGCACTCCTTCTGGGACAGCGAGTCGTTCGTCCTGCCGGTTCTGACCTACACCGCCCCGAAGGCCGCCGGCGACGCGCTGCGCTGGCGCCACACCACCCTGCCTCAGGCCCGCGAGCGCGCGAAGCAGCTCGGGCTGGAGGGCGCCGCCTTCCCCTGGCGCACCATCCACGGCGAGGAGTGCTCGGGCTACTGGCCCGCCGGCGCCGCCGCCTTCCACATCAACGCCGACATCGCCGACGCCGCGCTCCGCTACGAGCAGGCGACCGGCGACGAGGAGTTCAGCCGCGGGGTCGGCCTCGAGCTGCTGGTCGAGACCGCGCGGCTGTGGCGTTCGCTCGGCCACCACGACGGCCTGGGGAACTTCAGGATCGACGGCGTCACCGGCCCGGACGAGTACAGCGCGATCGCCGACAACAACGTCTACACGAACCTGATGGCCCAGCGGAACCTGCGCGGCGCCGCCCTCGCCAGCGAGCGCTTTCCCGACGAGGCCAAGGCGCTCGGCGTCGACAACGAGGAGACCGCGTCCTGGCGCGACGCCGCCGAAGCGATGCTGATCCCGTTCGACGAGAAGCTCGGGGTCCACTCGCAGGCCGAGGAGTTCACCGAGCACGCCCTCTGGGACTTCGAGGCCCAGGGCCCCGACCGCTACCCGCTGCTGCTGAACGCCCCCTACTTCGATCTCTACCGCAAGCAGGTCGTCAAGCAGGCCGACCTCGTGCTCGCGATGCACGTCCGCGGCGACCACTTCACCTGGGAGGAGAAGGCCAGGAACTTCGACTACTACGAGCGCATCACCGTCCGCGACTCCTCGCTCTCGGCGTGCACGCAGGCCGTGATCGCGGCTGAGGTGGGCTACCTCGACCTCGCCTACGACTACTACGGCGAGGCGGCCCTGATGGACCTCGAGGACCGCGAGCACAACACGCGCGACGGAGTCCACATCGCCTCCCTCGCGGGAGCGTGGATCGGCGCCGTCGCCGGATTCGGCGGGCTGCGCGACTACGGCGACAGCGTCAGCTTCTCGCCGCGGCTGCCGGACGCGATCACGATGCTCGCCTTCCGCGTGACCTTCGGCGGCTGCGCGCTGCGCGTCGAGGTCCGGCCGGACGAGGCGACCTACGAGCTGCTCAAGGGCTCACCGCAGACCATCGCCCATCACGGCGAGGAGCTCACCGTCTCCGACGGCGAGCCCCAAACGCGCGCGATCCCGAAGATCAAGAAGCGCCACCCGGCGCCCCAGCAGCCCCGCGGGCGAGCGCCGCAGCGGCGCGTGCCCGAGAACCCCTAGGAGCGGGCGACCTCCATCCTGATCTGGCGGCCCTTGAGCTTGGTGCCGTCGAGGAACTCGACGGCGCGCTCGGCCTGGTCGGGGTCGAGCTCGACGAACGAGAAGCGGTCCAGCACGCGGATCGAGGCGATCGCGTCCTCCGGGATGACGGCGCCCTCGGTCAGCGCCCAGCGCAGGTCCTCCTCCTCGATGCCGCCGCGGCGGCCGCGGTTGACGAAGAGCTTGATGAGGCCCCCGGCCTCGGAGGCCGGCGCCTTCTCAGCCCGCTCCACCTCCTCGGAGGGCTCGACGCGCTCCGCGCGGCGGCGCGGTCGCGGCGCGTGCTCCAGCCGCTCCTCGGGCCGCTCCCACTCGCCGATCGAGACCTTCACGTCCCGCTCGATCTGCTTCAGGTCCTCGGACTGCTTCGGCGTGACGAAGCTGATGGCGCGGCCGGTGCGCCCGACCCGGCCGGTGCGCCCGATCCGGTGCACGTAGCTCTCCGAGGTGTTCGGAAGGTCGTAGTTGATGACGTGGGTGACGTGCTCGATGTCGAGGCCGCGCGCGGCAATGTCGGTCGCGACCAGCAGCGGCACCCGGTGGTCCTTGAAGGAGATCATCACGCCGTCGCGCTGGCCCTGGGAGAGATCGCCGTGCAGCGCCTTGACCCGCAGCCCCTTGTCGGCGAGCGCGCGGTCGAGCTTCGAGGCGCCGATCTTGGTCCGGCAGAAGATGATCGCCTGCTCGGGCTCCTCGGCCTGCAGCACCTCGATCAGGCGCTGCGTCTTCTCGCGCTGGTCGACCTCCACGTAGGCCTGCTCGACGGAGTCGACCGTGAGCTTCCTGGGCGTCACCCTTATCGTCGTCGGGTCGTACATGTAGGCCTCGGCGAGCCGCGCGACCGGCGCCGGCATCGTCGCGGAGAAGAGCAGCGTCTGGCGGCCGCTCGGGCACATCCGCAGGATCTTCTCGACGTCCTCGATGAAGCCGAGGTCCAGCATCTCGTCGGCCTCGTCGAGTACGACGTAGCGGGCCGCCGTCAGCACCAGGGACTGGCGCGAGATCAGGTCCATCATCCGGCCGACGGTCGCGACGACGACCTGGGCGGAGTCGCGCAGGCGGGCCTGCTGGTCACGGATCGGCGCGCCGCCGAAGACCGCGACGATGTTGACCCCGTCGAGGTGCTCGGCGTAGGCGCGCATCGCCTGGGTCACCTGGATGCAGAGCTCGCGCGTCGGCGTCAGCACGATCGCCTGAGTCTCGGGGTCGTCGGGGTCGAGGTAGTCGAGCAGCGGCAGCCCGAAAGCGGCGGTCTTGCCCGAGCCGGTCTGGGCCTGACCGATCACGTCGTGACCGTTCAGCAGCTCGGGGATCGCCTGCGCCTGGATCGGTGTCGGCTGCGCGTAGCCGAGCTCCTGGAGCGTCGTCAGGAGGCCCTCGGAGAGGCCGAGGTCCTTGAAGCTCACGGCCTCCGCGGCCTCGTCCGGCTCCGCGGTGGCCACGTCCTGCTGCTGATCCGCGGCGTCGTCCTGGTCGTTCATGTGCTCAGAGGTTAGGGACCCCGCCAACGGCGGGCACCCACCCGGCCGGAAACGCCCCGGCGGGGATGTCGCCCTGGTAGTCGGGAAACCAGCGGCGCGCGAGCTTCTCGGCGAGCCGGCCCTCGAGCAGCGGCGCCAGGTCGCCCACGGTCAGGAGGACCCGGACCGTGGAGGCGATCTGCAGGTCGGCTGCGGTCGGCGTCTCGCCGCCGACGATGCCGGCGGCCCCCAGCTCGTCGATGTGGTCGAGCTGCCCCGGCAGCGCGGCGAGATCCTCGGCGAGCCGCGCGGCGCTGATCCCCCGCCTCTCCCAGGCGTCCCGGATCAACCTGATCGCGAAGTCGGTCGAGGCCGGGTCCAGGGGAGGCGCGCCGACGAAGGTCGCAGCGGCTTCCGGGCGGAAGTGCAGCGCGCCGTAGGGCAGGCGCCTGGCGACGTCCTGGAACTCCTCCTCGCCCCAGCGCTCGGCCTCGCGCACCTCGTCGGCGATCGCCTCGGGGAACAGTGGCGGCTCCGGCGCGAGCTCCTCGAGCCGGGCCATGATCTGCCGGGAGCCGTGCACGCGCTCCTCGCCGACCAGCATCCCGGGGATCGTCCCATGCCCCTCGCCGTAGATCTCCTGCATGCGCGCGGCGCGGTCCGGCCCGATCGCAAGCTCGACGGGCTCGTAGTCGAGGCCCTTCATGCGCAGCGCCGCCTCCACCGCCAGGCAGGGGTGGGAGGTCCTGGACAGGTGCAGGGTGATCTTCTC
>DASSYK010000005.1:0-3647 GCA_035703345.1 Solirubrobacterales bacterium | reverse complement strand
ACCGCGGAGCTGCTCGCTGACGGGCAGCGCCTGGTCGTAGCGTCCGGCGGCGCCGGCGGCCACGGCAACAAGCGCTTCGCCACCGCGACCCGCCAGGCCCCGCGCTTCGCGGAGAAGGGCCTGGAAGGGGATTCCGGCTGGATCGAGCTGCGCCTGAAGCTGCTCGCCGACGTCGGGCTGGTCGGCCTGCCGAACGCGGGCAAGTCCTCGCTGCTCGCCACGCTCACCCGGGCCGCGCCCAAGGTCGCCGACTATCCCTTCACGACGCTGGAGCCCGCGCTCGGCACCCTCGAGCTGGACGACCGCCAGGTGGTGCTCGCCGATATCCCGGGTCTGATCGAGGGAGCGGCCGAGGGCGCCGGGCTCGGCCACGAGTTCCTGGCCCACGTCGAGCGCTGCCGCCTCCTCGTCCACCTCGTCGACATCTCGACCGCGGAGGCCGAGGGCGGCGGCGAGCCGGAGGCCGAGCGCGCCTACGCGACGATCCGCGACGAGCTCGCCGGATATGACGCCTCGCTCAACCTGCTGCCCGAGATCGTCGCCCTCTCGAAGTCGGACCTGCTTCCGGCCGACCAGGTCGAGGAGATCCGCGAAGGCTGGCAGCGAAAGAGGGGAGGCGCCGTCGCCGCCGTGGTCGCGATCTCAGCGGCCACGGGCGATGGCTTGGACGACCTCCGCCGCGCCGTGGTCGCCGCTCTGCCCGAGGCGCCGGTCGAGGCGGGCGCCGGTCTCCCACGGACCTTCGAACAGGAGCACCGGGTCTACCGTCCGGGGGCGGAAGAGGGGTTCGACGTCGCCGCCGCGGGAGCAGGGCGGTGGCGCGTATCCGGCCGCGGCATCGAGCTGCTCGTAGCCCGCCACGACACATCCAACCCGGAGGCGCTCGACTACCTGGAGGGCCGCCTGCGCGAGATCGGGGTGATCGCCGAGCTCGAGCGATCCGGGTTCGAGTCGGGCGATGACGTGCTGATCGGGGACCTGGAGTTCGAGCTGCACCCGTAGCCCGGGGGCTGGCCGGGAGCGCCCGCGAGGCCCGGATGCCGGACCTAGACTCAGCCGCATGACCATCGTCGCCAAGCTCGGCTCCTCGATCGTGGCCGCGGAGGACGGCGCGCTGCGCACCGACGTGCTCGACGAGGTGTGCGCGCAGGTCGCCGCGCAGCACGACGAGGGCGAGGAGGTGGTGATGGTCACCTCCGGCGCGATCGCCCGCGGGCGGCGGATCATGGAGCTGCCCGCGCGCCCGAGGGCGATCGACGAGCTGCAGGCCGCGTCGGCCGTGGGGCAGGGGAGCCTCTTCCGCGCCTACGAGGAGCGGCTCGCGCGCGGCGGGGTGCACGCGGCGCAGGTGCTGCTCACCGCGTCCGACCTGCAGATGCGGACCCAATACCTGAACGCCCGGCAGACGCTCACCCGGCTGCTCGCCTGGCACGTGGTGCCGGTGATCAACGAGAACGACACCACGGCCACGGACGAGATCACGTTCGGCGACAACGACTTCCTCGCCGCCCAGGTGGCGATCATGCTCGAGGCGCGGCTGCTGGTGCTCCTCACCGACACGCCCGGGCTGCACACGGCCGACCCGCGCCACGACCCCGGCGCGCAGCTGATCCGCGAGGTCGCCGACCCGCAGGAGCTCTCGCGCTACGAGATCGGGGACCACACCTCGCCGTTCGGCTCGGGCGGGATGCGGAGCAAGACGCGCGCCGCCGAGATGGCGGGCGCCGCGGGGATCCCGGCGGTGATCTGCGACGGCACCGCGGACGGGACGCTGCGGAAGGCCGCCGCGGGCGAGGACGTCGGGACGCGCTTCGTCCCGCACCGCACGCGCCAGCAGAGCTACAAGCTGTGGCTGCGCTACGCGAAGCCGACGCACGGCCGCCTGATCGTGGACGAGGGTGCGGCGCGCGTGCTGCGCGAGCAGGGCAGCAGCCTGCTGCCGGTCGGCGTGACCGGGGTGGAGGGCGCCTTCAGCGCCGGCGACGCCGTCGAGATCGCCGGCGACGGCGGGGTGATCGGCAAGGGGGTCGTCAACTACTCCGCCGGCGAGCTCGACCGCATCAAGGGGATGCGGACCGACCAGGTCCGCGAGCTGCTCCCGCACGCCTCCGACGAGGCCGTGCACCGGGACTACTTCGTGCTCGCTTAGCTCCGAGCCCGGCTGGCGGGCCAGTAGAGTGACCGCAAGCGGAGGAGAGGAGAGCGGTGCGGTGCTGAGCGATGCCGAGCGCGCGACGCTGGCGGTGATCTGCGACACGGTGGTGCCCTCGGTCGAGCGCGAGCGCGACCCCGACGGGTTCTGGGCGCGCAGGGCGACCGACCTCGGGGTCGACGAGGCCGCCGCCCAGCTGATCTCCGAGATCCCCGACGAGACGGTGCGCGAAGGGCTGCGCGAGTTGATCGCCGCTATCGGCAAGCAGGGGATCGGGCTGGCCTCGCAGCCCTCCCGCGAGCAGATCCTGCGCAACATCGCCCTCTCGGGCCCGCTGGCCGCGGGCGGCGTGAACGCGCTGGTCAGCATGACGCTCTTCCTCGCGTACGGCGCGCCCGACCCCGAGACGGGCCGCAACCCGAACTGGAGCACATTCGGCTACCCGGGCCCGATCTCGCCCGCGCCCGAGGTCCCCAAGACCCTGCGTGTGCACGAGCCCTCGGGCGCGGAGGAGACCCTCGAGGCGGACGTCTGCATCGTCGGCTCCGGGGCCGGCGGCGCCGTCGCCGCCGCCGGGCTCGCGCGGGCCGGGCTCGACGTGATCGTCCTCGAGGCCGCGGGCTACTTCAACGAGTCCGACTTCAACCAGCTCGAGGTGCCCGCCTACCAGCGGATGTACTGGCGCGGCGGACCGAACCCGACTGCCGACGGCAACATCAGCCTCGTCGCCGGGACCACGCTCGGCGGCGGCACCACCATCAACTGGACCAACTGCCTGCGCACGCGCCCCTGGGTTCGCGAGCAGTGGGCGCGCGAGCACGGGCTCGAGGGCGTCGACGGACCCGAGTTCGACCGGCACCTCGACGCGGTCCTCGAGCGGATCGGCGCGACCGACGCCTGCAGCGACCTGAACGGGCCCCAGCAGCGGATGAAGGAAGGAGCGGAGGTGCTCGGGTGGAGCACGGAGACCATCGTGCGCAACACCGATCCCTCGCGCTACTCGCCCGAGTCCGCGGCGTTCCTCGGCTTCGGCGACCAGTCTGGCTCCAAGCAGAGCGCCGACCGCACCTGGCTGGCCGACGCCCAGGACCACGGCGCGCGCCTCCTCGCCCATTGCCGCGCCTCCAGGGTCCTCGTCGACAACGGTCGCGCGGCCGGCGTCGCGGCCGACTGGATGCCTCCGGAGGGCGGCGGCGCCAAGGTCACTGTGCGCGCCCCGCGCGTCGTGGTCGCGTGCGGCTCGCTGGAGTCGCCCGCCCTGCTGGCGCGCTCGGAAATCGGCGGTCCCGCCACAGGGGACCACCTGCGCCTGCATCCCTCGACCGTCGTCGGCGCCGCCTACGGCACCGACCAGCGGGCCTGGTGGGGCCCGCCGCAGGCGGGGCTCTGCGACGAGTTCGCCGACACCGGCGACGGGTTCGGCTTCCTGATCGAGACCGCGCAGTACGCGCCGGGCCTGATCGGCTCGGCGACCCCGTGGGTCTCGGGCGCCGAC
>DASSYK010000173.1:0-2032 GCA_035703345.1 Solirubrobacterales bacterium | reverse complement strand
AATAGGGTTCCCCCGATGCGGACCGAGGCCCGCTTTCCCCAGCTGGCGGCCGGCGAGAAGGACGGCCACTACGAGAGCTTCTACCTGAAGCTGAACCGCCCTGGCGGTGGCAGGGGCGCCTGGATCCGGCACACGGTCCATAAGCGGCCCGGCAAGCCGATCACCTGCGCGCTCTGGTTCGTCCTCTTCGACGCCGACGCTCCGGCGCCGCGGGCGGCGAAGGTGCAGTTCGGCGGCGAGTCCCTCGATGCGCCCGGCGACGACGGTGGTGTCGACCACGTCTCCGGAGGCGGCGTAGGCGATCACCGCGTCGGGGTCCCCGACCGCCAGCGCCGGGCTGTCGGCGCGCAGCAGCAGGAAGTCGGCGGGCGCGCCGGGCTCCAGCGGCGTGCCGCCGAGCAGGGGGGAGCGCCGGCCGCGGGCGATCTCCAGCGCCTCGGCTGCGGGCAGCACCGACGGATCGCGCGCCGTGTGCTTCTGCAGCAGCGCCAGCAGCTTCGTCTCCTCGAACAGGTCGAGGTTGTCGTTGGACGAGACGCCGTCGGTGCCGAGGCCGAGCGGGACGCCGACCTCGGCGGCCAGCGGGTAGGGGAACGCCCTCCCCACCGCGAGCTTCATGTTCGCCGCGGGATTGGTGACGACCGTGGCCCGCCGCTCCGCGATCAGCTCCAGCTCGGCCGCGTCGAGCCACACCCCGTGCGCGAGGACCGCCCGCTCCCCCAGCAGGCCGATCTCGTCGAGGTAGTGCGCCGGCCGCATCCCGTGCGCCTCGATGCAGTCGCGGACCTCCCGCTCGGTCTCGGAGAGATGGATCTGCACCGGGATGCCGCGCTCGCGCGAGACTCCGCCGAGCCACTCGAGCGACTCGCGGCTGACCGTGTAGATCGCGTGCGGGCCGAAGCTCGGCCGGATCATCGGTCCCAGCCCCGCGAGGCCGTCCAGGGCGGAGAGCGCCTCGTCCCGCAGGCGCTCTCCCCGCTTCGGGTCGAGTCCGTCGATCAGGACCGCGCTGACGGTCGCCCGCAGCCCCGCGTCGACCACGGCCCGCCCGGCCTCGACCCCGTGCCAGTACATGTCGAAGAAGCGGGTGGTGCCGGAGCGGATCATCTCGATGGCGCCCAGCCGCGTGCCCCAGTAGACGTCGGCCGGCTCGAGCTTCGCCTCCGCCGGCCAGATCTTCTTCTCGAGCCACTCCCTCAGTGGGAGGTCGTCGCCGAAGCCTCGGAAGAGGGTCATCGCCGCGTGCGTGTGCCCGTTCACGAACGGCGGCGCCAGCAGCATCCCGTCGGCGTCGATCGTCTCGTCGCCCGGCTCCGGCCGGACGCCGGGCCCGAGCGCCTCGATGAGCCCTGCGGCCGCGCGCAGCCCCACCCGCTCCCGGTCGAGCAGCGCCCCGGTGACGCAGAGCCCGTTCACGCCGCCAGCTCCGGCAGCACGCGCTCGAGGTCCGCGAGCAGCCTCGGCGCGAAGCGGTCGCGGGCGGCGTGGTAGGAGCCCACGTCGAGCGGCTCGGCCTCGAGCCCGTTGGCGAGGTTGTCCACGGTGCAGAGCGCCGCGTAGGCGAGCCCGGCCTCGCGCGCCAGGATCGCCTCGGCGGCGATCGTCATCCCGACGACGTCGGCGTCGCGGGCCAGCATCCGCACCTCGGCCGGGGTCTCGAAGCGGGGGCCGGGGACCTGCGCGTAGACGCCTCCGTCCCGAGGCTCCAGCTCGCCGTGCTCGCGCCAGGCGGCCAGCACGCGTGCGCGCCACCCGGGGTCGAACCCGGGAACCGAGTGGCCGCGCTCGTCCGCGAAGAAGCTGGGAGCGATGCCCGGCGCCAGGAAGTCGTCGGGGCAGACGACGGTCGCGAGCTCGATCTCCGCCCGCAGCGAGCCGACCGAGGCGAGGGCCAGCACCCGGTCGCAGCCGGCCTCGCAGAGGGCGCGTATGTTCGCAGCGTGGTCGAGCCGGTGGGCGGGCGAGAACTCCTCGACACCGTGCCGCCCCAGGAACACCACGCCCTCGACCAGCCCGTCCAGGGTGGTCCCGT
>DASSYK010000138.1:0-2602 GCA_035703345.1 Solirubrobacterales bacterium | reverse complement strand
AAGGCATCGTTGGGTCGCGGCGGTCGCGGCCTCCCTGGCGGTCGCCGCGCTGATCGCGCTCGGTGAAGCCGGGCAGAGCGCCGCAAGCGGCGATCGCGACTGCTCCGACTTCTCGACTCAGGCCCAGGCCCAGGATTTCTTCATCTCGCAGGGAGGTCCGGGAAGTGACCCGCACCGCCTCGACGGCGACGGCGACGGCAGGGCATGCGAGAGCCTGCCGTGTCCGTGCCGCGCTTCAGGAGGAGGTGGTGGTGGGGGGGCCGGCGGCGGCAACAGCGAGCCCGCCCGCAATCAGGTCCTGCGGCTCAGGGGCCGCGTGTCCGACGTGGTCGACGGCGACACGCTCGCGGTCAGGCTGAAGGGCGGCCGCAGGGAGCGCGTCCGGCTGATCGGGATCGACACTCCCGAGGTCTACGGCGGCGCGGAATGCGGCGGTCGGCAGGCCTCGGCCGAGATGAAGCGCCTGGCCGAGGGCCGCCGCGTGAGGCTGCGGACCGACCTGACCCAGGACCGCCGCGACCGCTACGGGCGACTGTTGGCCTACGCGCGCCGCGCCGGCGGCCTCTGGCTGCAGCTGGCGATCCTCCGCGCGGGCTGGGCGAGGGTCTACGTGTACGACAACGACCCCTTCCGCAGGGTCAAGAGCTTCCGCAGGGCTGAGGCTCGCGCGCGGGCGGCGGGCCGCGGAGCCTGGAGCCTGTGTGGGGGAGGGCCTTCCTGACGTACGATCGCCGGCGATGAAGCGGGACGAAGCACTGGCGTCGCTCTCTCGCGACCACCACCAGGCGCTCTTCCGTGCGCTCAAGCTCAAGCGCGCGGACGAGCAGACGGCGGCCGCGGCGCTGGCGGGCATGATCGAGTTCTTCGACGAGCACGGCGCACAGCACTTCCGGGTCGAGGAGGACGTCCTGCTGCCGCTCTACGTGCGCGACGGCGGCGCGGACCCCGCGGACGAGGTGATCGTCCGGGTTCTCACCGACCACGTCTGGATCCGGGCGCGCATCGCGGCGCTGCGGGGGGCGGCCGGCGCGCCGCCCGCGGAGCTGCGCGAGCTCGGCGAGCGCCTCGACGCGCACGTCCGCCACGAGGAGCGGGTGCTCTTCCCCGCGATCGAGTCAGCTCTCTCGGCCGAGCAGCTCGCGTCCCTCGCGGACGCGGTCGCGGCGGCCGAGGCCGCCGGGGCGTGAGCGATCGCAGACACGCTGAGCCCCGCGCCGACCACGTGCTCCCCGGCGTCTGGCGGCTGCGGCTGCCGCTTCCCTGGCCGGGCGTCCCCCACGGCAACGCCTGGGCGGTCAAGGGCGACGAGGGCATCGTCCTCTTCGACACCGGGATCGGAGGCGAAGGAAGCCTCGCGCACCTCGAGCGGGCGCTGGCGCAGGCGGCGTTCCGCCTCGGCGACGTCGAGCTGCTCGTCTGCACGCACGCGCACGCCGACCACTACGGGCTCGCCGCCCCGATCGTGGAGGCCGCCGGGTGCGAGCTCTGGATGCACCCCGCGTGGGAGCACATCCGCGCCTACGTCGAGGACCCCGCCGCGACGCTCGAGGCCAGGATCGAGGTCGCGCGGCAGAGCGGCGTCCCCGCCGAGGCGCTCAGGCAGTACGAGAAGCGCCGGCGCGGCGAGGGCACCGGGGTCGACGCCCTGGTCCCGCCCGACCGCGAGCTGGTGCCCGGGGTGGAGGTCCCGACCGGGCTGGGGGCGTGGCGCGTGTACGAGACGCCGGGCCATGCGCCCTCGCACGTCTGCCTGCACCAGCCCGAGAACCGGCTCCTGATCTCCGGCGACCACCTGCTCGGGCGGATCTCGGTCTTCTACGACTACGGGCACACGCCCGACCCGGTGGGGGAGTTCCTCGCGAGCCTCGACCGGATCGAGCCGCTCGACGTCAGCCTCTGCCTCTCGGGCCACGGCCGGCCGTTCCGAAGCGTGCCCGCGAAGATCGCGGCGACCCGCGCCGAGACGGTCGAGCAGCTCGACCGCGTGCGGCGCTCCCTCGCGGCCGGCCCGAGGACCGCGTTCGAGACGACTCCGGACCTGGTCGGCCCCGAGAACCTCAGCCCGGCCACGGCGGCCTGGGCGCTGCAGATCGCGCTCGCCTACCTGGACCACCTCGAGCTGGCCGGCGAGGCGACCCGGGGCGAGGGCGAGGGCGAGAAGGTGGTGTGGTCGCCGGCCTGAGCGCCGCTACCAGCGGACGGGCAGCGTCTTCAGCTGGTTGAGGAAGGCCGAGACCACCGGCTGGGGATCGCCGGCGAACTCCATCTGCGGGAAGCGCTTCAGGGTCTCCTCGAACAGGACCTTCAGCTCGAGGCGCGCCAGCGCCGTCCCGAGGCAGAAGTGGCGGCCGCCGGCGCCGAAGGCCTGGTGCTCGGGGTTCCGCAGGGCGTCGAAGCGGTGGGGGTCCTCGTAGCGGTCCTCGTCGCGGTTGGACGACAGGTACCACATGAGGACCTTGTCGCCCTCCTTGATCTGCTGGCCGCGGATCTCGGTGTCGCGGGTGGCGGTGCGGCGGAAGTGCGCGAAGGCCGGGTACATGCGCAGGCACTCCTCGACCGCGCCGGGGATCAGGGACGGGTCGTCGACCAGCATCCGCAACTG
>DASSYK010000072.1:0-5972 GCA_035703345.1 Solirubrobacterales bacterium | reverse complement strand
CGCCGCGGAGGCGCAGATCGACGCCGGCTCCGTGGGGCTCACGGTTCGCCTCGAGCCGGCGGACGGCCCGGCGCTGGAGGCCGAGCTCGCGCCGCGCGGGGAGACCGCGCTGCGCACGCCCGATGGCGGCCCGGCGGCGGCCGGCCCGCGCGCGGCGGTCTGCGACGCGAGCGTCCGCTCGAGCGAGGGCGGCAAGACGGCGCGCTGCCGGGGGTTCGTTCTCCGCTGGGCGGCGGACCCGGCCGCCGGCGCGCAGCTCTTCCGGGCGCTCGCTGTCCCGGCCGCTGACGGCGGCCTGGTCCTGCTCACCGCCAGGCGCGAGCCGGGCGGCGGCGACCACGCGGCCGAGGCCACGGCCGCGTGGCTGCTCGGCTCCGGCGGAGACGCGAGCGCCTTCGACGAGGCGCTGCTCTCCACCCAGTACGACGGCGAGGGACGGCAGACCCGGCTCGGCCTCGAGCTCTGGCCAGCCGAGGCGGAGGCGCCGCCGATGCGGGCGTCGGCCACCGCGCTCGGGGTCAGCACCGCCGGCGGGACGACGGCGGCCCTGATGCGCTCGTCTGCCGAGGGCGCTGAGGGCGTCGGCGGCTACCTGATCTGGCGCTCATGAGCGAGCGCGTGGAGGCCATCGTCTCGGACTTCGGCGGCGTGCTGACGACGCCGCTGATCCAGTCTTTCGCCGCCGTCCAGAACGAGACGGGGATCCCGATGGAGGAGCTCGGCAAGGCGATGTCGCGGATCGAGGCCGCCGAGGGCGACCACCCCCTCTTCGAGCTCGAGAAGGGCCGGGTGAGCGAGACCGACTTCCTCGAGCGGCTGGCGGTCGAGCTCGAGCCGGCGCTCGGCCACCGCCCGGAGATGCACCGGTTCCGCGAGATCTACTTCGAGGCCCTGCACCCGAACGAGCCGATGATCGAGCTGATGCGCGAGCTCAAGTCCGAAGGGCACCGGATGGCGCTGCTCACCAACAACGTGCGCGAGTGGGAGCCGCTGTGGCGGACGATGCTGCCGGTGGACGAGATCTTCGAGTTCGTCGTCGACTCGGCCTTCGTGGGGATGCGCAAGCCCGAGCACGAGATCTACGAGCTGACGATCGAGCGGCTCGAGCGGGTCTCCGCGGAGGCCTGCCTCTTCATCGACGACATCGAGGTCAACTGCGAGGCGGCCCGCGCGGTGGGGATGTCCGCCGTCCACTACCGCGAGCCGAACCAGGCGATCGCCGAGATCCGCGCGGCCGTCGGCAGGGTCACGAGGTGAGCGAGATCGAGCTCACGCCGGTCGGTCGGGTCAGCTCGGCACTGGCCGACCCGCGCGAGGCGCCCAAGCAGCCGGACGAGGGCGCGCCCGAGGCCTGGCTCGAGCTCGACGCGGCGGTGACCTCCGCCGCCGAGGGGCTGCGCCCCGGCGACCGCGTGATCGTGCTGACCTGGCTCGACCGGGCGGACCGCGACGTGCTCCGGGTCCACCCGCGCGGCGATCAGTCCAACCCGCTGACGGGCGTCTTCGCCACCCGCTCCCAGGATCGGCCCAACCCGATCGGCCTGCACGAGGTCGAGATCGCGGAGATCGACGGCGCGAGGATCCGGGTCACGGCGCTCGAGGCCGTGGACGGGACGCCGATCCTCGACGTCAAGCCCGTGATCGGCCCCATCGCCACGCGCTGAGGCGTAGGCTCGAGCGATGGCCGACCTGCCACCCGAGGCCCGCGAGCTGATCGAGTCGGGCCAGCTCGCCCACCTGGTCACGCTCAACCCCGACGGCAGCCCGCAGCTCACCGCCGTCTGGGTCGGGATCGAGGACGGCGAGATCGTCAGCGGCCACATGGTCCCGCGCCGCAAGCTCGACAACGTGCGCCGCGACCCCCGCGTCGTCCTCTCGATCGAATCGCCCACCACGAACCCGATCGGCCTGCGCGAGTACCTCGTCGTCCACGGCACCGGCCGCGTCACCGAGGGCGGCGCCGCCGACCTCCTCCAGCGCCTGGCGCACGTCTACATGGGCCCGGACGCCGAGTTCCCGCCGGCGTCGGTCCGGGGCGAGCCCGGATTCATCCTGCGCATCAAGCCCGAGCGCCTGGGCGGCGTCGGGCCCTGGGCCTAGGGGCCAGGCGCCTGGTCCTGGGGCGGACCTAGTTCTCGGACCCTGCGCGGTCCCAGATATAGAGCTCGGTCGCCTCGCGGGCGAGCTCCATCAGGCGGGGCTCCGAGAGCCATTCGAGAACCGTCTCGAGGGCACGCTCCTCGCTGACGCCCTCCTCGAAGGCCTCCTCGCCGCGGAAGCCGGCGGCGAGCTTGAGGGCCTCGCGGCGCTGCTCGCCGAGTGAGTCGAAGGCGCCCATCAGGAAGTCGCGGTTGGGGACCGGCTGGCCGATCTCCATCGAGCCGTGCCAGGCGGCGAGCATCGAGATGTCGTGCTCGTCCAGCTCGGCGATCGCCTTGGCGTAGTGGTCCTCGAGCTCCTCGTCGGGGATCTCGTCCACCCAAGCGCGCACGGCCTCCCCCAGGAGCTGGCGGCGGGCCTCTCGCCCGACCGAGTCGGCGATGGCGCGAATCGCGTCGGCGGGATCTACGAAGCAGAGTGACATGTCAGTTCCTCTTGGTTCCGGGTGACTTTCGATCAGTGAGCGCGTCGAAAACTAGAGTCGCCCCCCGACGGCAAAACCGACGCCGGAGTTTCCGCGCGTTACGCGAGAACTGGCGCCGAAACTGCAGCGGCCGGCGCCGATACGGTGGGTGACGTGGCCGTCGAGCTGATCATCGGACCCCCGAACTCGGGGCGGACGGGAGCGATCCTGGAGGGGTTCCGGGCCGCGATCTCGCGCGACCCCGTGCTGGTCGTCCCCACACTCGACGACGCCGAGCGCTTCGAGCAGGAGCTGACGAGCGCCGACACGGCGGTCCTGGGAGCCACCGTCTGCACCTTCGACCGCCTCTTCGGGCTGGTCGCCGCCGCGACCGGCGCGCCCTCCCGCCCGGCGCTGACCAAGGTCCAGCGCCGCCGGCTGGCGCGCGAGGCCGTCTCCCGCACCGAGGGGCTGCGCCTCCTCGCCGCGTCGGCGCGGCGCACGGGCTTCGCGTCCGCGCTCGAGGAGCTGCTCTCCGAGCTGCAGTCGGCCCGCGTCGACCCGGACACGCTGCGCGAGCGCGCCGCCGAGGCCGGGCCCTACGAGGGCGAGATCGCCGCGCTCTACGCCTCCTACGTGGACCTCCGCACCGAGCTCGGGCTCGCCGACGCCCATTCGCTCGCCGCCGACGCGATCGCCGCGCTCCGTGCCAAGCCGGACGCCTGGGAGGCGCGCCCGGTCTTCCTCTACGGCTTCGACGACCTCACGGTCGAGCAGCTGGAGCTGGTCCGCGAGCTTGCCGGCGCCGCGCCGGTCGCGGTCGCGCTGCCGTGGGAGGACCGCGAGGTCCTCACCGCCGCCCGCGGCGAGCTGTTCGCCGAGCTCCGCGAGCTCCCGGGCGCTACCGTGCGCGAGCTCCCGGCGGACGCCTCGAACACCGAGAGCGGCACGCTGTTCGAGCTGGAGCGCCGCTTCGGCGATCCGCCCGACGAGCATCCCGGGGCGATCGAGAACGACGGCGGACTGGCCCTGCTGGCCTCCGCCGGCGAGCTGGCGGAGGCCGAGGCCGTCGGCTCGGAGATCGCGCAGCTGCTCGACGCCGGGACGCCCGCGGGCGAGATCGCCGTCGTGCTGCGGCAGCCGGACGCGCTGGGGCCGCTCTACCGCCGCGTCCTCGCGCGCTTCGGGATCCCCGCGGCGGTCCAGGCAGACCTGGAGCTGACCCGCACCCTGACCGGCGCAGGGCTGCTCGCGCTGCTCGAGGCGGCCGTCGGCGCCCGGCGCGCGACGGACCTGCTGGCCTATCTGCGCACCCCGGGCATCTCCTCGCCGAGCCGGATCGACTGGTTCGAGCGCGGGCTCCGCCGGCGGCGCCTGCGCAGCGCCGACGACGCCCTCGAGCTGTGGCTCGAGCGCGACGGCCGCGAGCTCTCCGAGATCGAGGACCTGCGCCGCGCTGCCGGGGGACCCGAGCTGCTGCGGGAGGCCGCCCGCCAGGCCCGCTGGATCGGGGAGGCCGCCCAGCGCCGCGCCGGAGCGGTGGCCGGCGACGAGCGCTCGCTGGAGCTCCGCGCCGGGGCCGAGCTGGAGCGCCGCCTGCTCGAGCTCGCCCAGGTCGAGATGCCGTTGGAGCCCCGCGAGCTGATCGCGATCGTGGGCGAGCTGACCGTGCCGCTGTGGCGCGGACCCACCGAGGGGCGGGTTCGCGTGATCAGCCCCTACCGCGCGCGGGCGCGGCGGGTCGAGCACCTCTTCGTCTGCTCGCTCCAGGACGGCGACTTCCCGCGCCGAGACAGCGGCGGACCGCTGCTCTCGGACGAGGCGCGCGCGGCGCTCGCCCTGCGGCCGCGGGTCAAGGCCGAGGTCGAGGACCGCTACCTGTTTGCGCTCGCGCTCTCCCGCCCCCGCGTGCGCCTGTGGCTGTCATGGCGCTCGGCAGACGACGAGGGCGGCGCCACCGCCCGCTCGCCGTACGTCGACCAGGTCCGCGAGCTGCTCTCCCCGGCGCTGCCCGGCGACCTCGAGCTGCGCGACGAGCTGATCGCCTCCGAGGCCGGGGGGCGCGGCCTCGCGGAGGCCGTCTTCGCCCCCGCCGACGCGCCGAGCGAGGACGAGCTCGCCCGCTCGCTGGCGGCCGGGCCGCCGCAGGAGATCGCCGTGCCGGCGGAGGTGGGGGCGCGGCTCGAAGCGAGGCTCGCCGCCGCGGAGGCGGCCACCGCCCCGGCGCGGCTCCGCCCGGGTCCCCTCAGCGTCCCGGCCGTCCTCGACGCGATGCGAGACAAGCATCTGTTCGGGCCCTCGACCCTCGAGGAGTACGCGCTCTGTCCCTACAAGTGGTTCGTCGGGCGCGAGCTCGACCCGCAGACCGTCGGCCCCGAGGAGGAGGCGCTCACCTCGGGACAGGTCGCCCACAAGGTCCTGGAGCGCCTCTACGCCGAGCAGCCGGAGGAGGGCGCCCGCCCCACGGCCGCGACCCTCGACGACTGGCTGGCGCGCGCCCGGGAGCTGATCGCGGAGGTCGGGGAGGCGAAGCTGCCGAGCGCGAGGCCGGACACCGGGCCGACGCTGCGCCGGGTCGAGGGCCTCGTCCTCGCCTTCCTGACGGACGAGGCCGCCGCCGACGTCGCCTACCGCCCCCGGCCGGAGCTGGCCGAGGCGAGCTTCGGGTTCGACGACTCCGGCAAGCCGGCGCTGATGCTCGCCGAGAACGCGGGCGTGCACGGGATGATCGACCGGATCGACCTCGGCCCCGCGGGCGAGGCGCTGATCCAGGACTACAAGTCCGGGGCCAAGGTCGAGGGGGGCAAGGGCATGCTGGAGAAGGGCAAGCTCCAGCTGCAGCTCTACATGCTCGCCGCCCGCGAGCTCTGGGGCCTGGACCTCGCCGGCGGGCTCTACCGGCCCCTCGGGGGCACTAGCGACCGCAGGCCGAAGGGCCTGCTCCGCAAGTCGGTGAAGGAGGACCTCGCCGCGCTCGACCCGCGCCCGTACGACCATTTGTCCGACGAGGACTTCGACGCGGCCCTGGACGAGGCCCGGGAGGCGGCGGCGGAGATCATCGGGCGCATCCAGGCCGGCGACGTGGACCGGCGCCCGATCGGAGACCGCTGCCCCGACTACTGCACCTTCCAGCCGATCTGCCGGCGCGAGCGCGGGCTGCCCGAGGAGGAGCCCGCCTCGGATGAGGAGGAGGAGCAGTGAGCCGGACCCCCCAGCAGGTCGAGGCGGCGGAGGAGAGGGGCCGCGACGTCTTCCTCCGCGCCGGCGCGGGGACGGGCAAGACGACGGTCCTCGTGGACCGCTTCTGCGCTGCCGCGCTCGACCCCGAGATCGGGGTCGAGCACATCCTCGCCTTCACGTTCACCGAGCGGGCTGCGGACCAGCTGCGCAGGCGCGTGCGCGCCGAGCT
>DASSYK010000017.1:0-3653 GCA_035703345.1 Solirubrobacterales bacterium | reverse complement strand
CGCGGCGCTGGGACCGGGTGGAGTCGCTCGCGCGGGCCGGGCTGCGCGCCGGCGAGCCGCTGGGCGGCGCGCCGGTCCGCGCCGCCGTACGCGCCGCGCGGGCGGTCCTCAGCGACGAGCTGATGCCCGACTTCCCCGCCGCGATGCCCGGCCCCGCCCCGGCGGAGCTGCCCGTCACCTACCGCGACGGCGCGGCCGCCGTATACATGCCGGCCTGCCTCAGCCGGATCTTCGGGCGCCCGCGCGGCCACGACGACGGCCCGGCGCTGCCCCAGGCCCTCGTGGACGTCTCGGCACGCGCCCGGCTGCCGGTCTGGATCCCGCCCGACGTCGCCGGGCACTGCTGCGGCGTGCCGTGGAGCTCGAAGGGATACGAGTCCGGCCACGTGCTGATGGCCAACCGCACCGTTGAGGCGCTCTGGCGCTGGAGCGGGGAGGGTGAGCTGCCCATCGTGATCGACGCCAGCTCCTGCGCCCTCGGGCTCAGCGCCGAGGTCGCGCCCGCGCTGAGCGACGCGAACCGCGAGCGCCACGGATCGCTCGAGATCCTCGACTCCATCTCCTGGGCTCACGACCGGCTGCTGCCCGCGCTGGAGGTGACCGGGAAGCTCGGCTCCGTCGCAATCCACCCGACCTGCTCCGTACGCCACCTGGGGATCGCCGGCAAGCTCGAGGCGATCGCCGCCGAGATCGCCGAGGAAGTGCACCTGCCGCTGACCGCGACCTGCTGCGGGATGGCGGGCGACCGCGGGCTGCTGCATCCCGAGCTGACGCGCTCGGCGACGGCCGAGGAGGCGGCGGAGCTCCAGGGCTCGTCCCACGACGCCTACCTCTCCAGCAACCGCACCTGCGAGCTGGGCATGGAGCAGGGGACCGGGCGGCCGTACGAGTCGTTCGTGCTCGCGCTCGAGCGCGCGACCCGCCCGGCCCAGCCGGGCTAGGAGCCGCTCAGCTCGCGCACCACGTCGTCGGCCCAGGGGTTGTCGCCCATGCCGTCCTGGTCGCAGACGATGGACTCCCCGTCGGGCCAGGAGAGGGTGACGCGGGTGGTGGTGCGCAGCGGCTCGGTGGCGACCTGGACTCCGTCGCGCTTCCAGGAGGCGACCTCCTCCTTGGCCTCGACGCCGTTCCGCTTCGCCTTGTACTTGAAGGCGTGGATCCCCCCCGGGGTCACGGCCAGCAGGAACGTCTCGGGCAGGCCGCCGGCCCGCTTCTTGCCCAACAGGTGAGCGGCGCCGTAGGCGAGGGCGCCCCCGCGGGCCTTGGAGATCGCGTACTTCGTTCCGGAGCCGGTCGTGCGGAAGGTGCCGACCGCCCGCACGTCCTCGCCCAGATGCGCCTGGACCGCGTCGCGGAACTTCCCGCGGTACTCCTCGGCGACCTCGGGGCTGATGTCGAAGCGTCCCATCGAGTTCCCTTTCCCCTAGCCCACGGATTCGTCGAGGGGGCTGTATGCGCTGCGCGCCTCGCCGGAGGGAGGCCCCGCGAGATCCGAGACCGGGTGTGGGTGGCCGAGGAAGAAGCCCTGCGCATAGTCGACGCCGAGGTCGCGGAGCATCGCGAGGCTCGCCTCGTCCTCGACGGACTCGGCGATCGTCTTGATGCCGAGCCCGCGGCACACATCCACCAGCGCCTTGACGACGAGCTGGTCGCTGCCGCTGCTGGGAAGCTCCCTGACGAACTCCCCGTCGATCTTGAGGTAGCTGAGCGGCAGGTGCTTGAGGTGGTAGAGGGAGGCGAACCCGGCGCCGAAGTCGTCGAGCGCGAAGCGGCAGCCGAGGGAAGTCAGCTCCCCGGCCATCCCGCGTGCGCGCTCGATGTCGGCGACCGCCGCCGTCTCGCTCACCTCGAAGACCAGCAGGGAGGGGTCGATGCCGGTGGTCTCGAGCAGGTTCGCCAGCTCGGCCGCGAAGTTGGTGTCGGCCAGCGTCATGTCCGACAGGTTGACCTCGACGGTGACGCTGTTGCCTGCGTCGCGGTGCGCCGCGATCAGCCGCACCGCCTGCCGGGTCACCCAGCGGTCGACGGCGCCGATCAGGCCGAAGTGCTCGGCGGTGGACAGGAAGTTCCCCGGAAGGATGAGCTCGCCGTCCTCGCCGCGCATCCGCAGCAGGAGCTCGTGCTGGGTGATGCCGCCGCCGGCGAGCTCCACGATCGGCTGGCTGACGATCACGAAGAGCCCGCTCTCGGTCGCCTGGCGCACCCGTTCCGACCAGAGAACGCGCTCGTCGGTCTCCTCGTGGCCCTCGGGGGAGTAGTCGACCACGCGGTCGCGGCCCTCCGACTTGGCCTCGTCGGTCGCCGCCTCGGCCTCCGAGAGCAGGACGCTCCCGGTCACGGGACGGTCCTCGATCGCGGCGACGCCGCCGCTCACGGTGACCCTGACCGGCTGCCGGTCGATCACGAAGGGGTGCTCGCGGACCAGCTCGACCAGCTCCTGGGCGACGCCCAGGGCCTTCGCCCTGCCCGCGCCGTGAAGGAGAACCCCGAGCTGGTCGCCCCCGAGGCGGCCGAGCACGTCGGTGCGGCGCACGCGGGCCCTGATCAGCTCGGCGACGCCCTTGACGAGCTCGTCGCCGGCCTCCAGGCCGAGCTCTTCGTTGATGTGGCTGAAGTTGTCGATGTCGAGCGCGACCAGCGAGCCGGCGCTGCCATAGCGGGCGGCGTACTCGACATGGCGGGTCAGCTCGTTCTCGAAGCAGCGCCGGGTGAGAAGCCCGGTGACCGGGTCGTGGTCGGCGAGCTGACGGAGCTGCGCCTCGGCGCGCTTGCGGTCCCCGATGTCGCGGGCGACCGCCACCAGCATCCGCTGCTCCATCGGGCGCAGGTCGGTGAGGCGGAGATCCATGGCGAAGGTCGTGCCGTCGCTTCGGCGGCCGACCACCTCGCGGTCGCGGCCGATCACCGCGATGGTCTCGCCGCGCGCGTGAGCGCGCATGTGCCCGGCGTACTCCTCCTGGAAGGGCTCGCCCAGCAGCGCGGCGAAGGCGCGTCCGGTCGCCTCCTCCGCGATGAACCCGAAGAGCTCCTCGGCGGACGGATTGAGCGAGTCGATGGCGCCGCGCGGGTCGATCGTGACGATCGCGTCGGCGACGCTGCGGACGATCGCCGTGGATCGGGCGACGTCTTCCTGGCTTCGTGCGGTGATCAGGGCGGTTTCTTCCATGAGGCCGGGCCTGAGGGGGGGCACTGCCGTTATCGGCACGGCGCGTGCGCCGCCTTAGCCGCCCGCCGTCACCGAGTCTGCGCTGCGCCGGATTCCCTCGTCGAGCCCGACGCGCGGCTCCCAGCCGAGCTCTTCGCGGGCGCGGCGGTTCGACGCCGTGCCGCGGCGGTCGACCAGCGTGACGCCGTGGCGCCCGAACGCCGGGGGCCTCCCGCGCAGGCGGGCGACCAGCTCCGTGGCGCCGGCCAGCGCGCTGATCAGCGCGCGCGGGGCCTTTCGCGGGGGCCTGCCGCCGGTGAGCTCGGCGATGCGCGTGAAGTACTCGCCGAAGGTGATCGCCTCGCCGTCCCAGAGCGTGTACGCACGGCCCGCCTCGCCGCGCCGCAGCGCGGCGAGGATCCCGTCGACGAGGTTGTCGATGTAGACGGGAAGCATGATCCCGTCGCCCCGCCCGGGCAGCGCCATCCGGCCCGCGCGCATGAGCTCC
>DASSYK010000158.1:0-2508 GCA_035703345.1 Solirubrobacterales bacterium | reverse complement strand
ACCGTCTCACCGACGCCGACGGGCGCCCGACCTGGGTCGCCGAGCTGCTGCTCGGCCCCTACCGACGCGGCAAGCTCGGCATCGTCAACGCCCCGGGCGCCGGCATCGGCGACGACAAGCTCACCCACGCCTACGTGGGCGAGATGATCCGCTTCTACCTCGGCCAGGAGCCGCTGCTGCCCGCGGTCAGGACCTACGACCTCAGCATCAGCGAGGTGCGCCAGGAGGCGCTGAAGCGCCTCGACGAGCTGGTGGTGAAGCCGCGGGCGGCCTATGGTGGCGCCGGCGTCGTGATCGGCCGCCACGCCGCGCGCGAGGAGCTCGAGCGCGTCGAGTACCGCGTCCGCGAGCAGCCCGAGGCGCTGATCGCGCAGGAGACGGTCTCGCTCTCCTCGCACCCCACGGTCGTCGAGGGCGCTCTCGAGCCCCGGCACATAGACCTGCGGGCCTTCTCGATCGGCGGCGCCATCGTGCCGGGCGCGCTCACCCGCGTGGCGCTCAGGCGCGGCTCGCTCGTGGTGAACAGCTCCCGCGACGGCGGGGGCAAGGACACCTGGGTCCTGGCCTAGACGAAGTCGTCGGCGAGCGCCTCGACCAGCTTCGGCAGGTCGCGCACCCTGCGCGCCACGGCGAGCTGGTTGGTGCAGCCGTTGCGCCGGCAGAGGTCGCGGACCGAGGAGAGCTCCTCCGAGCAGCCGAGCGCGCGGGCATGGTGTGCGCAGGCGTCGACCAGCTCGTCGACGAGATCCACCACCGAGACGCGGCGGTCGTGGTCGGGCTGGATCAGCCGCGCCTCGACGCCGTCGCGGCAGGCCAGGAAGCGGTTCTCCTCGAGCGCCTCGGCGGCGTGGATCGCGCGCGGCGAGCTGTGGTTGCCCTCCGCCTCGAGGCGGCAGAGGCACTGGACGAGCGCGATCAGCGCCCGCGTCTGCCAGAGGCTGGTCTGCGCGTCCATCACGCGGATCTCGACCGTGCCCAGCATCGGCTGCGGACGGACGTCCCACCACAGGTAGGTGGGCTCGGGGATCGCCTCGGCCCTGATCAGCATGTCCACGGCCTCGACGTAGTCGGCGTAGTCGGCGAACTCGCGCGGGATGCCGACCCGCGGAAAGGCCTGGAAGACCGGCGTCCGCGCCGAGGCGAGCCCGCTGTCGCGGCCCTGCCAGTAGGGCGAGTTTGCCGACAGCGCCAGCAGGATCGGCAGCCAGACGCGCATCCCGTTCATCACCCTGATGGCGGTCTCGGCGTCGGGCAGCCCGACGTGGACGTGCAGGGCGAAGGTGGGCTCGCGGCGCGCCAGCTCGCGCATCGAGGCGTAGACGTCGCGGTGGCGCTCCCCGCGCGAGACGACCACATCCTGCCAGGTCGCCGTGGGGTGGGTGCCTGATCCCGCCGCGCGCATCCCGAGGCTCTCGAGCGTCTCGGCGAGCGCCTGGCGGGTGCCGTCGAGCTCCTCCATCGCGGAGCCGACGTCAGGGTGGACTCCGGTCTGCATCTCGACCGCCGAGCCGTGGGTCTCCGCGTTGAGCTGGCCCAGGATGTCGGCTGGGGCCGCCGCAAGCACGTCCTCGATCCGGTAGGAGAGCTCCCAGCTCCCTGGCTCGACCAGCATCACCTCCTCCTCGACACCGAGGGAGTAGGTCCCGGTCTCGTGGCTGCCGGCCCAGCGCGCCCACTCGGGCAGCCCGGCCTGGTCGATCTCGCCCGAGTGCCGGGCGGCGTGCGGGTCGCTCATCGCCGCCCGCCGGGGACGTGGCGGCGGGACGCCTCGATGAACTCGCGGAACAGGGCCAGGTGCCGGTCGGAGGCCCACAGGCCCTCGGCGTGCCACTGGACGCCGACCATGAACTCGGTGCGGTCGATCGCCTCGATCGCCTCGATCACGCCGTCCGGGGCCCAGGCGACGGCGCGCAGGCCATCTCCGAGCTCGTTGATCGCCTGGTGGTGGAAGGAGTTGACCTCGATCCAGGTGGTCCCGAGGATCTGCGCGAGGCGGCTGCCGGGATCGATCCGGACCTCGTGGGTCGGCTGCTCGGGCGGGTCCTCCTGGCGGTGGGCGAAGTCGCCGCCCTCGAGGTGCTGGTGCAGCGTCCCGCCGCGGGCCACGTTCAGCGCCTGCATGCCGCGGCAAATGGCGAGGATCGGCAGGTCGCGCTCGTCGGCGCCGCGGGCGACCGCCAGCTCGACGAAGTCGAGCTCGGGCCAGGTGGGGCCGAGGTGCGGGTTTGCCTGTGCCGCGTAGGTCTTGGGATCGAGGTCGGGGCCGCCGGACAGGCAGATGCCCGCGACCTGGTCCAGCAGCGGGTTGATCGACTCGGGGCCCAGCGGGGGCATGACCACCGGCACCCCGCCGGCGAGCTCGATCGTTCGCATATAGCTGAGCCCCAGCGCCATCTCGTGGCGGGGAGGCTCGCCCTCCCGCACCTGGCGGACCTCCTGGGCCTTGCGCACCTCCGAGGTGGTGACGCCGATCAGAGGCTTCTCGGGAGCCCTGCGATGCCTGCGCCG
>DASSYK010000101.1:0-6593 GCA_035703345.1 Solirubrobacterales bacterium | reverse complement strand
AAGATCCCGGGCGAGCCGCCCCCGCCCGTCCGAGGAGCTCGAGCTGCGCGTCGACTCGCTGGCCCACGGCGGCCGCGGCGTCGCGCGCTGCGAGGACGGCTACGTCGTCTTCGTCTCCGGCGCGCTCCCGGGTGACAGCGTCCGCGCCGCAGTCACGAAAAGCAAGCGCAGCTACGCGGAAGCGCGCCTGGTCGAGCTGCTCGAGCCGAGCCCGGACCGCATCCCCGACCGCTGCCAGCACGGCGGCGAGCCCTGCCCCGGCGCCCCCTGGCAGGGCCTCCCCTACGAGCAGCAGCTGCGGCACAAGTCCGAACAGGTCTCCGACGCGCTGCGCCGCATCGGCGGCCTCGACGGATTCGAGCTCGAGCCGATCGAGCCGGCGGTCGAGCAGTGGCGGTACCGCAACAAGCTCGAGTACTCCTTCGGCGAGCGCGACGGAGAGCTGGTCCTCGGGTTCCACGCCCGCGGCCGCTGGGACGAGGTCGTCGACGCCGAGGACTGCCATCTGGCATCGATCGAGAACAACGCCCGGCGCAACGAGGTCCGCGAGTGGGCGCGCGCCGCCGGCGTCCCCGCCTACGACCGCCGCAGCGGCGAGGGCGTGCTGCGCAACCTCGTGATCCGCGAGGGCCGGCGCAGCGGCGAGATCCAGACGCGCCTCGTCACCTCTCCGGCCGAGATCCCGCGCCCTCCGGTCGACCTTCACACCGTCGTCGAGGGTCCCGGCGGCGGCACCGACGGCCCGACGGGCGCGCTCGGCCCCGAGTACCTGCACGAGCGTCTCCGCGACCTCGATTTCCGCATCTCCCACCGCGCCTTCTTCCAGACGAACACCGAGATGGCCGAGCGCCTCTACGGCGCAGCCGCCGAGATGGCCGCGCTGAAGGGCACCGAGCGCCTCTTCGACCTCTACTGCGGGATCGGGACCCTCGCCCTGACCATGGCGCGCGGCGCCGGCGAGGTCTGGGGCATCGAGGTCGTCGAGGAGGCCGTCTTCGACGCCGCCGAGAACGCGCGGCTGAACGGGATCGGGAACGCGCGGTTCCGCGCCGGCGACGCCCGCACGGCGATCCGGCCGCTGCTGGAGGAGGCCGGCCGCCCCGACGTCGTCGTCGTCGACCCGCCCCGCGCGGGCCTGTCCGCCAAGATCGTCCGCCGCCTGATCGAGTGCGAGGCGGACCGCATCGTCTACGTCTCCTGCAACCCGACCACCCTCGCGCCGAATGCCGCACAGCTCGCGGAGGCCGGATATAGGCTGCGCCGCGTGAAGCCGGTCGACATGTTCCCCCAGACCCCGCATATCGAGTGCGTGGCGCTGCTCGAGAGGGGGGCCGCGTGAGGGGCTTCGGAGTCGCCGCGGGCCTCCCGCACGAGATCGCCTCGCCTCTGGCGGGGCGCTGCCAGGAGCTCGGGTTCGGCTCGATGTGGTCCAACGACCACCCCGGGGCCAAGGGGCTGGAGACCCTCGCCGACTTCGCCGCCGGGGCCGACCGGGTGGACTTCGGCGTCGCCGTGATCGCGCTGGACCGCAACGGCCCCGAGGAGATCGCGGCCGACATCGAGCGGCTGGGCCTCGACCGCGACCGCCTCTGGCTCGGCGTCGGGGCCGGGTTCACCGAGAAGCCGCTCAGGACGATGCGCGAGGCGCTGCCGGCCCTGCGCGAGGCCCTGCCGGGGGTTCGCCTCGTCCTGGCCGCGATGGGCCCGAAGATGTGCACGCTGGCGGGCGCCTCCTACGACGGAGCCTTCTTCAACTGGATGACCCCGGAGTACGCCGCGGGCGCCCGTGCGAACGTCGAGAGGGGGGCGCAGGAGGCCGGGCGCGAGACGCCGCCGGTCTTCGGCTATGTCCGCACCGCCGTCGGGACCGATTCCGAGGCGCGCCTGGCGAAGGAGGAGGCGTTCTACCGGGACCTGCACAAGGGCTACCGGGACCACTTCGACCGTCTCGGCGAGCCCGAGGGGACCGTCGGCGTCGCCGCCGACAACCCCGGCGAGGCCCAGACCGAGCTGACCCGCTACCGCGCGCTCGACACGATCGTCGTCCGCGGCCTCGCCAGCGGCACGGTCGAGGACCTGGGCAACGTCGCCGAAGCGGCCGCGCCGGGCGTCTGAGCCTCCCGCCGCCGGATAGCATCGCCCCATGAGAAGAGTCGCCGCACTGGCCGCCGTGCTCGCGCTCGCCTGGAGCGCCGCGGCCGAGGCCGCGCCCACGACGCCGCTCGGGCATTCGGGGCGCTGGGTGACCGACGCGCGGGGCCGCGTCGTGATCCTGCACGGCGTGAACATGGTCTACAAGCGCCCGCCCTACGCGCCGTCGGCCGCCGGGTTCGACGCGCCCGACGCCGCCTTCCTCGCGCGCCACGGCTTCAACACCGTCCGCCTCGGCCTCATCTACGCGGGCGTCGAGCCGGCCCCGGGAAGCTACGACGAGGCCTACCTCGACCAGATCGCCGCCACCGAGAGGCTCCTGGCCGACCACGGGATCTTCAGCCAGCTCGACTTCCACCAGGACCTCTACAACGAGCGCTTCCAGGGCGAGGGCTGGCCGGACTGGGCCGTGCAGGACGACGGCCTTCCGGCGAGCCCGCAGCTCGGGTTCCCGTCCAACTACTTCGCGATGCCCGCGCTGATCCGCGCCTTCGACCACTTCTGGGCCAACGACCCGGGGCCCGGAGGCGTGGGCCTCCAGGACCGCTACGCGGCCGCGTTCCGCCGGGTCGCGGAGCGCTTCCGCGATCGCGACCACACGATGGGCTACGACCTTCTGAACGAGCCCTGGCCCGGGATCGCCTGGTCCACCTGCCTCAGCCCGCTCGGCTGCCCGCTGTTCGACACCGGCACCCTGGCGCCGTTCCACGACCGGGTTCTGGACCGCATCCGCGAGGTCGAGCCTCAGAAGCTCATCTGGTACGAGCCGAACGTCATCTTCAACTTCGGGGCGGACTCCTCCCATCCGGCGACCGGCGACGCGAGCACCGGCTTCAGCTTCCACGTCTACTGCCTCGCGGGGAGCGCGGGAGGCTTCAGCCTCTTCGGGGACCTCGGCTGCCCCGAAGTCGACGAGATCGTGTTCGACAACGCCGACAAGCAGGCGGCCCAGACCGGCGACGCCCTGCTGCTGAGCGAGTTCGGCGCCACCAACGACCTCGCGCTGATCCGGCGCAACATCGAGCAGGCCGAGCAGCACATGGTCTCCTGGCAGTACTGGCACTACTGCGAGTGCGACGACCCCACCACCAGCGGCACCGGCGTCCAGGGGGTGGTCCTGGACGCGAACCAGCCGCCCGAGGGCGACAACCTCCGCGAGGACAAGCTCGACGTCCTCTCACGCGTCTATCCCCAGGTCGTCGCGGGCACGCCCATCGCCTACGACTTCGAACAGCAGACTCGGCGCTTCTCCCTCTCGCTGAGCACGACCGGCCCGGCGGGCTCGTCGTTCGCCCCGCGGGCGGGAGGCTCGGTCGTGCCCGCCTCCACCCCCACCACCGAGGTCTTCATCCCGCCGCGGCACTTCCCCGGCGCGTACGAACTGGACGTCGAGGGAGGCGGCATCGCGTCGCCGCCCGGCGCGCGGGTCGCCCGCATCGCCGCCTGTCCCGGGCGCGAGCGGGTCAGCGTCGCCGTGCGGCCGCCCGGGACGGGCGTCGTCGAGGGCCCGGACTGCGTCGTCGCGAAGGCCAAGCGCCAGCGGCTGCGCCTGAAGCTCCGCCCGCGCTCCGCGACGGCGGGAGAGCGCACCTGCTTCAGGGCGACCGTCAAGACCTCAGCGGGCGCACCGCTTCGTGGTGCGAGGGTGCGCTTGGGCGACGCTCGCAAGCGCACCGGCGCCCGCGGGCGCGCGCGCCTCTGCGAGTCCTTCGATCGGGCCGGGAGGCGCCGCGCCGCCGCGTCGAAGCTCGGGTTCAAGCCCGTGCGCCGGGCGATTCGCGTACGCGGCTGAGACGCCTCGCGGCGCCGCTCAGTCGGCTTCGGCCTCTGGGTCCTCGTCCGCCAGCGGGACGACCTCGTCCGCGCAGATGGAGCAGAGGACGGCGCCGCTGGCGCCCTCGGTGAGGACGGCCTGCTTCTCGGCGTCGGTCAGCTTCGCGCCGCAGTTCTCGCAGCGGTCGGGAAGCTGCTCGATGGTGCGCTCCTCGAGTTCCATCGAGGAGATCCTACTGGGCGAGGATGCGGGCCTTCTCGCGCTCGAACTCCTGCTCGGTGAGGGCCCCGCTCTCGCGCAGCCGCGCCAGCCGCTCGAGCTGGACGACGCGGTCGTCGCCCGGCGAGCCGGGCGGCCCCGCGGTCGCGTCCAGGCCCTGCACCTCCATCCCCTGCACGTTGATCTCGGCCCCCGGCATCGCCTGCTGGAGCGCTGCGACGATGTCGTTGACGTCGGCGTTTCCGCCCATCACCACATGGTCGCCGCCGGCTCCGCCCCGGTTCATCTGCGCCGCGAGCTGCGCGGCCTGCTGCTTGGCCATGTCATCCCACTCGGGCACGTCGTCCCAGCGCACCTTGCACCTGCTTGGGTCGGCGCGGTCGACGGTGACCGGAAGCGTCTGGCCGGGCGTGGGCCACTTCGCGACGGGAGCTGGAACGGAGGTGCACTCGATCGACTGCGCCTCCATCCCGGGAGGCCGAACCACGAGGTTCATCACCGCCGTCCCGTGGGTCGCCCCGTCAGGCGGGGCCGTGGTGGACACGACCTGGGCGTCCACATCGACCGGGTCCCTCATCCGCATCGACCGGAAGGCGTCCCTCAACCCCATCGGAGCCGAGTCTAGACCCGGGCCCCGCGGTCGTCTAGTAGGGAGGCAGCTGGTCGTACCAGCCGCCGAGCGCCCGGAACGCGGTCCAGAACTGCTGCTTGGCGCTGACCTCGTCGAGCGAATCGTCGATGTCAGGTACGAAGAGCGCGTCGATCGTCGGGGTCAGGTGCTGGATGTGCCCCTCGATCGCGTCGATCTCGTCGGCGAGCGGCAGCTCGAGGCTGTTGAGCACGTCGAGGGCTTCGGAGCCCATCACCACGACCATCCGCGGCTGGACGATCGCGATCTCCTCGGCGATCCGGCCGACGCAGGCCTCCGAGGCGTGATCGGGGTCGGTCAGCGGGCACTTCACGCAGAGCGTTCCGAAGACGACGATCGGGTCGATCGCAAGCCGCTTGAAGCTCTTCATCAGCGCGTTGCCGGCGCGCCCGTAGAACGCCACGCCCTCCTCGATCTCCGCCGCCGTCGCGGAGTGCTTGAGCATGAAGATGTCGGCCTGCGGATGGCCGGAGCCCTGCACCGGCATCACGTTGCCGCGCGGGCAGTCCGCGCAGGCCGAGAGGTCGTGGCCGAGGTCGTTGAGCTCGCGGATCGCGCGCTCGAGGTACTTCTCTCGGATCTCGTCGTCGGTGGTGGGGGGCGACACGGCGCCAGTCTTGTTCTTCGGCGGCCGCCCGGCCCCTTCCGCACGCATCAACTCTTGCTCCCCGCCCGCCGCGTCCTGCGGCCCTTGGACGCGCCGTCGCGGGCCGCGAGCGAGGCGCCTCCGCGCCCGCCGCTGGTCTGGAGGAACTTCAGCGCCTGGACGTAGACGAGGTTCTTGTGCTTGCGGACGATGTCGGCCTCGCGCATCGACTCCAGGAACTCCTGGGGCCCGTCGAAGTCCCGCAGCCGGATCCTGACGCTGCCGAGCCCCTGCGCCACGTGGCTGTCGGACCCCGCTCCGGCCACGATCCGGTACTTGCGGGCGAAGCTCACCGCCTCCTCGTTGAACGCCGACAGGGTCACGCGCGGATTGAAGACCTCGAGGATGTCGATGTCCTCGATCACCTTCAGCAGGTACTCGTAGTCGGGGACCGAGTGGAGCCGGTCGAAGGGATGGGGCACGTAGACGAGGCCGCCCTGCCGCCGGATCTCCGCGATCGTCTCCGCCAGCGAGAGGCCGCGCTCGATCTTCTCCTCGATGAAGAGCCCGATCACCTCGCCCTCGTGCGCCGTCTTGATCTCCTCGGCCACGATCACCTTGATGCCGCCGATGCGCTCGGCGATCTCGCGCGCCTCGTGCGCACCCGAGACCTCGTTGTGGTCGGTGATCGCGATCGCTCCGAGCCCCTGCGCCTTCGCCGTCTCGAGCAGCAGCTCGGCGGGCGTCGCGCAGTCCGGCGAGTGGTCCGTGTGCATGTGCAGGTCGCAGTGGATGTAGTCGCGCTCGCGGAGGCGCTTGCGGATCGCCGGATTCCCCTTCGGGTCGTGGCGGCGCGAGACGAGGCGCCGGTAGGTGGCCTCGAGCTCGTCGGCGACCTCGGCCCAGGCCCGGCCCTCGCCCCCGTCTCGCGCGCCGGCAGCCAGGCGGCTGCGCAGCCTCTCGTCCTCGGCCAAGCGCGTGATCTGGGCCGCCAGGGTCAGCGCGTCGCCCGCCGGGAACAGGAGCCCGCGCTCGCCGTCGCCGACCAGCTCGCGGTAGACCTCGAGATCGGAGACGACCGGCACCGCGCCCGCGGCCAGCGCCAGCCGGGCGGGCGTCGGCGCGATCCGTACCCCGCCCGAGGCGAGACAGACGATGTCGGCGCCCGCCACGAACGCCGGCGGCTCGCCGGCGGCCGGGCGCACCAGCGTCAG
>DASSYK010000043.1:0-7667 GCA_035703345.1 Solirubrobacterales bacterium | reverse complement strand
CTCCCGCACGTCCGGGAGGAACTCGCCCATCCCGGCGATCGTGGGACTCGGCGACTTATGCACCTGCGTGGGTGCATAAGTCGCCATCGCCGCGCCTCTCCGGCGGCATCGACTCGGCGCTCTCGCTTGAGTCAGCCCTTCGGCCTGAAGGTCCCCGGGCCGCCGCCCTCTCGGGCACCCGACGTGTAGTCCGCCATGTCCTGGCTCCAGAACTCGACGACGTTGCCATCGGGGTCGGTGACGTAGATCGCGCGCCCGGGGCCGAGCTGGATCGGTCCCTCCACCTCGGCGCCCGCGGCCGAGATGCCCTCGAGCAGGCGGTCGATCTCCTCCTCGGCGACGCTGAACGCGAAGTGGACGTGCGCTCCGCCGCGGCCGCCGGCGAGGCCGACCTGCGGCGTCCACAGCCCGAGCCGGGCCGTCTCGCCGACCAGGTACCAGAAGCGGTCCTCGCGGCCCTCGCCGTAAAGCGTCTCCTCGAAGCCGAGCACGTCGCGGTAGAAGCGCCGGGCCGCCTCGAGGTCGGCGACCTCGAGGACGAGCTCGGAGATTCCGGTGACGCGCGGGGCCCCGTCGTCGCTCACGAGGGTCACGCTATCGCCCGGCTATGCTCGCGGGAGTGAGGAGGGAGAGGGCCAGGCGGTGGCTTCCGGCCGCGCTGCTGGCGGTGCTCGCCGCACTGCCCGTGACGAGCGCGCACGCGGCGCCCGTCGAGCCGCTGGGCGCGAGCGGCCGGTGGATCACCGACGCCGAGGGACGCGTCATCGTGCTGCACGGCGCGAACGTCGTCGCCAAGGGCGCCCCGTATCTGCCCTCGGACGCCGGCTTCGGCACCGACGACGCGGAGTATCTGGTGAGCGAGGGCTTCAACACGATCCGCTACGGCGTCGACTATGCGGCGATCGAGCCCACGCCGGACGGCTACGACACGGCCTTCCTTCAGGCGCTCGCCGCCGAGGCCGAGGCCGTCGGCCGCTCGGGCCTGTTCGTGCTCGCCGACGTGCACCAGGACATGTACACCGAGCGCTTCCAGGGCAACGGCCTCCCCGACTGGATGGCGATCGACGACGGCCAGCCGAACGCCCCGCTGACGGGCTTCCCCGGCAACTACTTCTCGAACACGGCGCTGCTGCGCTCCTACGACAACTTCTGGGCGAACGCCGACGGCCCGGATGGCGATCCGCTGCAAGAGCACTACGCCGAGGGGCTGCGCCGGCTCGCCGTCGCGCTGGCCGGCAACGAGGGGCTGCTCGGCTACGACCTCTTCAACGAGCCGTGGGCCGGGTCCCCGTGGCCCGGGTGCTTCCCACCGGGCGGCTGCGCCGGTCCGGGCGAGTTCGACGCCACGCTGCTGAGCGACTTCACCGACCGCGCCGTCGCGGGGATCCGGCAGGGCGACCCAACCCACCTCGCCTTCTACGAGCCGAACCTCATCTTCAACTTCGGAGCGCCCACCGGGCACCGGGATCCCGCCGACCCGCGCACCGCCTTCAGCTTCCACGACTACTGCCAGGCCTCCGCGCTCGGCGGCGACGAGTCCGGATGCCCCCCGGAGGAGCAGAAGGTCTTCGACAACGCCGAGGCCCACAGCGCGGCCACCGGCAGCCCTCCGTTGATGACCGAGTTCGGCGCGACCGAGAGCGCGGCGACGATGGACCGGCTCGCGGACATGGCGGACCGCAACATGGTCGGCTGGCAGTACTGGACCTACTCCAACGTCTTCGACGGCGACAGCGTCCTCGGCCAGAGCCTGATCAAGGACCTCGACCTGCCGCCCACCCCCGACAACATCAAGCAGCCGGCGATGGATGCCCTGGCGCGCCCATACCCGCAGGTGGTGGCTGGGGCGCCGACGTCGTGGAGCTGGGACGAGGCGGCGAAGGTCTTCGAGCTGGGCTACTCGACGACCGGCCCGAGCGGGAAGAGCTTCGCCGACGGCGGCGAGACCGAGGTGTTCGTCCCGGCGCGGCACTTCCCCGGTGGGTACGCCGTCGCGGCCACGGGCGCGGAGGTCGTATCCGCGCCCGACGCCCGCGTCGTCCGGCTCAGGAGCTGCCCCGGGGCGAAGGAGGTCTCGGTCAGCCTCGGGACACCGGCGCTCGCGCCCCCGCCGGGAAGCGCGATCGGCGGGACCTGCGGAAGCCGTTGCGGGGTGACGAAGCGTGTGGCGAAGGGCCAGAAGGGGTGGTTGCTGCGGGGGACGCCCGCGGGCGATCGCCTGCTCGGCGACGCCGGGCGAGACCGCATCGTGGCCGGCCGCGGCGACGACTGCCTGGACGGCAAGCGCGGCGACGACCGCCTGCTCGGCGGCCCAGGCGACGACCGCCTCAAGGGTGGCCCTGGCCGGGACCGCCTCAAGTGCGGCAAGGGCCGCGACCTGGCCCTCGTCGGCCGCGGCGACAGCGTCCACGCAAGCTGCGAGAAGGTCCGCCGGGGCAAGAAGTAGCCCTCGAGGATTGGCCGAGAGCCACCGTACACTTGTTCGCATGGCGCCCTCCGAGCGGATAGTGATCTCGGGCGCGCGGGAGCACAACCTCAAGGACATCGACCTCGAGCTGCCGCGCAACGCGATGATCGTGATGACCGGCCTCTCGGGGTCCGGCAAGTCGAGCCTGGCGTTCGACACGATCTACGCGGAGGGGCAGCGCCGCTACGTCGAGTCGCTCTCGGCCTACGCGCGCCAGTTCCTCGGGCTGATGGAGAAGCCCGACGTGGACTCGATCGAGGGGCTGTCGCCCGCGATCTCGATCGACCAGAAGACGACGTCGCGCAACCCGCGGTCCACGGTCGGCACCGTCACCGAGGTCTACGACTACCTGCGCCTGCTCTGGGCGCGCATCGGCAAGCCCCACTGCCCCGAGTGCGGGGAGCCGATCGAGGGCCAGTCCGTCGAGCAGATCACCGACCGGGTGATGACCCTCCCCGAGGGGACGCGGTTCCTGGTCACGGCGCCGGTCGTACGCGGGCGCAAGGGCGAGTACGGCAAGCAGCTCGAGCAGTACCGGCTCGAGGGCTACAGCCGCGTGCGCGTCGACGGCGAGATCCGCCGTCTCGACGAGGAGATCACCCTCGACAAGAAGTACAAGCACGACATCTCGGTCGTGATCGACCGCCTCGTGATGAAGACCGACCTGCGCCGACGGCTCTCCGAGTCGATCGAGGCCGCGATCGGGCTCGCCGGCGGCATCGTCGAAGTTGACGTCGTCGATGACAAGGAGCCCATCCCGAAGGCGTCGCAACCCGGCACCCCGGTTGACGGACGACCGACCCCGACCCGGCGGAGTCGAAGGGAGGAGGTGCCGGCTAAGAGGGCGACGGGAGCGAAGGGCGCTGGCGAGCTCCCGCGAGACGTCGCCCGGCGCCTCAGCTTCTCCGAGCGCTTCGCCTGCCTCAACTGCGGCACCTCGATCCCCGAGCTGGAGCCCCGGATCTTCTCTTTCAACTCGCCGCACGGCGCCTGCGAGCGCTGCCACGGCCTCGGCTTCCAGCGCGTGGTCGACCCCGAGCTGGTCGTGCCGGATCCGACGCTCTCGCTGGCCGAGGGCGCGCTGCAGCCGTGGCGGACGGGCCACTCCCGCTACTGGAAGCGGCTGATCGAGGCCGTCGCCGGCTCCGAGGACATCGACGTCGACGAGCCCTGGCAGGACCTGGGCGAGGACGAGCGCGAGGTCTTCCTCTTCGGCACGGGCTCGCAGCGGCACAAGGTGCAGTACACGAACCGCTTCGGGCGCCGCCGCTCCTACAGCGTCCGGTTCGAGGGGATCATCAACAACCTCGAGCGCCGCTACGACGAGACCGACTCGGACGGAGTACGCGAGCGCGTCGAGGGCTACATGGCCGAGCAGCCGTGCCCGCAGTGCGGGGGCGCGCGGCTGCGGCCCGAGACCCTCGCCGTCAAGGTCGGCGGCATCTCGATCGCCGAGTACTGCGAGCTGTCGGCGCGCGCAGCGCTCGGCTGGATCGAGGAGCTCGAGATGACCGACACCGAGCGCGCGATCGCGCGGCTGCTGGTTCGCGAGATCACCGAACGGCTCGCCTTCCTGGACAACGTCGGCGTCGGCTACCTCAACCTGGCGCGCTCGGCGCGGACCCTGTCCGGCGGCGAGGCGCAGCGGATCCGCCTGGCGACCCAGATCGGGTCGAGCCTGGTCGGCGTCCTCTACATCCTCGATGAGCCGTCGATCGGCCTCCACCAGCGCGACAACGCGAAGCTGATCGCGACGCTGGAGCGCCTGCGCGACCTCGGCAATACCGTGATCGTGGTCGAGCACGACGAGGGCACGATGCTCTCGGCCGACCACCTGGTCGACCTCGGCCCGGGGGCGGGCGAGCACGGCGGCCACGTCGTCGCCGAGGGCACGCCCCAGCAGGTCAAGGCCGACCCGGCCTCGCTCACCGGCCAGTACCTGGCCGGCAAGCGCCAGATCGCCGTACCGGAGAAGCGGCGTGACCCGAGCGGCGAGCTGGCGATCCGCGGCGCCCGCCAGCACAACCTCAAGCGGGTCGACGTCTCGGTGCCGCTCGGCGTCTTCTGCTGCGTCACCGGCGTCTCCGGCTCGGGCAAGTCCACCCTCGTCAACGAGACGCTCTACCCGTCGGTCGCGAACCGCCTGCACCAGGCGAAGATGCGGCCCGGGGCCCACGATCGCATCGAGGGCATCGAGCAGGTCGGCAAGATCATCAACATCGACCAGTCGCCGATCGGCCGCACGCCGCGCTCGAACCCGGCGACCTACACCAACGTCTTCGACCACATTCGCCAGCTCTACTCGCAGACACGCGAGGCGCGGGCGCGCGGCTACAAGCCCGGGCGCTTCAGCTTCAACGTCAAGGGTGGCCGCTGCGAGGTCTGCCACGGCGACGGCCAGATCAAGATCGAGATGCACTTTCTGCCGGACGTCTACGTGCCCTGCGAGCAGTGCCATGGCAAGCGCTACAACCGCGAGACGTTGGAGATCCGCTTCAAGGGCAAGTCGATCGCCGACGTGCTCGAGATGCCGGTGGCGGAGGCGGTGGAGTTCTTCAGGGACATCCCGAAGATCGCCCGGCGGCTCCAGACACTGCACGACGTGGGGCTCGACTACATCCGGCTCGGCCAGCCGGCGACGCAGCTCTCCGGCGGCGAGGCCCAGCGGGTGAAGCTCGCTACCGAGCTCTCCAAGGTCGCGACCGGCGACACCCTCTACATCCTCGACGAGCCGACCACCGGGCTCCACTTCGCCGACGTCCAGCGCCTGCTCGACGTGCTGGACCGCCTGGTCGACGCCGGCAACACGGTCGTCGTGATCGAGCACAACCTCGACGTGATCAAGACCGCCGACCACGTCATCGACCTCGGGCCCGAGGGCGGGGAGGGGGGCGGCGAGATCATCGCGACCGGCACCCCCGAGCAGGTCGCGGCCGTGCCCGAGTCCTACACGGGGCAGTTCCTGACCGAGATGGTCGAAGCCGAGGTCAAGGTGCGACGGACGCGCAGGAAGCGCGCGCCCGTCGCAGCCTGAGCGACCTCCGGTCCGTGACCGAGTTGCTTCCCCTGGCGGGGATCGAGTTCGAGCTGAGCGGCGATGCGGCCCTCGACTCGCGGGGACAGCGCTCTGGCCTCGTCCTGCTCGGCTGCCTGCTGCTCTCGTTCCTCTTCATCCGGTTCAGCACCCGGATGATCCGGGCGCAGGTCTCCTGGTGGCCCGGGAACATCGAGACGGGCAACCTCCACATCCACCACCTCGTCTTCGGGATCGTGACGCTGATGCTGGCCGGGTTCCTCGGCTTCGCATTCCAGCCGGGTAGCCCGTACCTGGAGATCCTGGCCGGCGCTTTCGGCGTGGGGATGGGGCTGACCCTCGACGAGTTCGCGCTCTGGCTCTACCTCGATGACGTGTACTGGTCCGAGGAGGGACGGCGGTCGATCGACGCGGTGATCCTGGCGACGATCATCGGCGGCGCGCTCGTTCTCGGGTTCATCCCGATCAGCGAGCAGGATTCCGCGCCCGCGATCGTGCTCACGATCCTGATCGTCACCGCCTTCGCCCTGATCGTCGCGGTCAAGGGGAAGCTGTGGGCGGCCGTGGGGGCGATGTTCATCCCGCTGCTGGGCATCATCTCGTCGATCCGCCTGGCGACCCCCGACTCCCCGTGGGCGCGTCGCTTCTACAAGCCGGACGGGAGGAGGATGGCGAGGGCCAGGAAGCGCCGGGAGCGCCACGAGCGGCGCTGGGTCAAGTTCCAGAACCTGATCGGGGGAGCCCCCTCGGAGCCCGACCCGAAGCCGAGCCCGGAGGGCGACGGCTAGAGAGCCGGGCCTCTATCCCGCGAGCGCGGCGCAGGCCGCGCGCCTGTAGACGCGCCGCAGGAAGGGGAAGACGCCGGGCGCGCCCGTGTCGATGTTGAGCTGCTCGTTGACCGAGACGACGGCCGAGCGGCTCCCGTCCGGGCTGCTGGCGATCCACTGCGCATAGCCGGGGAAGTTCCCCGAATGGCCGTAGACCACGCCGCAGGGCGTCTTGTAGCGGAACAGCGTCAGCCCGCCGCGGTTCTGCCCCGGGCCCGGCGGCTCGCCCGCCGTGAACGGCGGCAGGAAGCGGGTCTGCGCCTTGCGCACCTTCGCCGAGCGCAGCAGCGACCCGCCGCCCCAGGCCCGGATGAACGTGTTGAGGTCGCGCTGGGTCGAGACGATCATCCCCGAGGCCCAGGTTCCCGAGGGGCTTATCAGCTCGCTCACGTCCAGCAGCGGATCGCCAGGGCCATCGAAGACGTAGCCCCGTACGAACGGCTTCGGGAGCGGGGTGGCGGCCGAGAACCGCGTGTCCCTCAGCCCCAGGGGCCGGAGGACGAGGGCCTTGAGCAGCGCCGAGAACTCGCGACCGGTGACGGCCTCCGCCATCAGGGCCATGACGATGTTGTCGGTGTTCGAGTAGTCGTAGCGGCTGCCCGGCGGGAACTCGAGCGGCTCGGTCGCCGCGAAGTCGACGATCTGCTGCGGTGGGATGAAGTCGGCCAGGTGCGCGGGGAAGTAGGCCTGGAAAGCGGGGGTGGCGGTGTAGTTGGGCAGTCCGCTCGTGTGGTACAGCAGCTGGCGCAGGGTGATCGGATGCCAGGCCGGCGGGAGCTCCGGCCGCAGCTCGCCGACGGTGGTGCCGAGCCCCAGCGTCCCGTTCTCGACGAGGCGCAGGAGCGCGGCCCCGGTGAACGCCTTGGTCACGCTGGCGATGCGCATGTGCTGGGTGGGGCGGATTCGCCCGGGCGCGGCAAGGCTCGCGCGCCCGAAGGAGTGATGACTGACCTCGTCTCCGCGCTGGATCAGCACGGCGACCCCGGGCGGGCCCTGCGGCTGGGAGAGCAGGGTCCGGATCGAGCGATCGAGGCGGGCGTCGGCCTGAGCGGCGCCCGCGACGGCGTCCCGCGGCGTCGCGGCCCCGATGGCGGCCGCGGCCGCGAGCAGCACGGCGGCCAGACCGGCCTTCGAACGCGTCACCACGGAGAGCGGGCTAAGCGGTCGGCCCGCGGCGGTCCCAGCGGCCGCGCAGAGCGCGGACACGCTCGCGCCAGCGCTCCGCGCCGCTCTCCCACGTCGCCGCGGGGAACTCGCGCAGGGTCTGGGCGCGCAGGAACTCGAACCCGATCACGAACAGGGCGATGATCAGGATCGAGATCGGCAGGCGGCGGAAGCC
>DASSYK010000037.1:0-8791 GCA_035703345.1 Solirubrobacterales bacterium | reverse complement strand
GCCCGAGGGCGACGAGCCCGCGGACGCCCGAGAGGATCACCAGCGGCAGGCCGGGGCCGGTGAGCCCGTCGTACACGAAGCGGGCCTCGTCTCGCAGGGCGAAGACCCCGGCGACGGCGGCGGCGCCGGCGACGACCGCCGTCGCCAGCGCACGCCGGGCGAAGTGGCGCTGGAGCTCCTCGTCGCCCGCGGCGCCGGAGTCGCGCACGAGGAAGACAGCGGCGACGTAGGCCGCGGCAGCGACGAACATGACGCCGATCAGGAGGGGCAGCAGGCCGGTCCAGGAGGCGGTCGGGTCGCCGTTGCCGTCGGCGGGGACCTCCCCCGCGGCGATCGCGCCGACGACCGTGCCCATGAAGAAGGGGGTGAGCACCGACGAGACCCCGAAGACGCGCGTCGCCGGGCCGCGCACCGGACCCGGCAGGGCGTGGCGGAAGGCGAAGCCCGAGCCCCGCAACACGATGCCGAGAGCCGCCAGCGCGAGCGGGATGTAGAGCGTCGTCATCACCGCCGCGAAGGCCTGGGGGAAGGCCGTCCAGAGCACCACCAGGCAGAAGATCAGCCAGACATGGTTCGCTTCCCACACGGGGGCCACCGAGCGGTCGATCTGGGCGCGCGCGCGCTCGCCGAGCTCGCCCCGGCCGGCGAGGAGGTCCCACATCCCGCCGCCGAAGTCGGCGCCACCGAACACCGCGTAAAGCGTGGCGCCCAGGAAGAGGATCGCGGCGACAGCATCGGCCTTGCTCATGCCGCCGCACCTCCCGTCGGGGCCTTCCGGTCGGGGCGGGGCCCGTAGGGCACCTCGGGCTCCCCCTCGGCCTCGCGCCAGCGCCGGGCGAAGGCGCGCAGGATGAACGCGGCGACGACGGCGAGCGTCGCGTAGATCGTCATCGTCAGCCCGAACACCCACCACAGGCCCTGGGCGCCGGTGACGGCCTCCTCTGTGCGCATGAAGCCGCGCACGATCCAGGGCTGGCGCCCGACCTCGGTCACGATCCATCCGGACTCCATGGCGACGATCGCGGCGGCTCCCGCGATCGCCGCCGCGCGCAGGAACCAGATCGACTCCGGCAGTGACCTGCGGCGCCACCAGACGATCGCGAACCAGGCGGCGAGCAGGAGCAGCGCGGTCCCGATCCCGACCATGACGTCGAAGGCCCAGTGGATCAACGTGAGCGCGGGCGGCTTCTCGTCGTCGGGGATGTCGTCGAGCCCGGTGACGACCGTGTCCACGCTCCATCCGACCAGGAACGAGTCCAGGTCGGGGATCGCGATCTCGTACTTGATGTCGTCGGACTCGCAGATCCCGAACACGTTCTCCGGCTGGTGGTCCTTGGTCTCGTAGACGCACTCGAGCGCGGCGAACTTCGACTTCTGGTCGTCGGCCACGTCGCGCGCGGCCATGTCCCCGACGAAGAGCTGGATCGGCGTCGCGATCGCGGCGACGGTGAACGGGATCAGGAAGCCGAGGCGGTGGTAGCGGTCGCGGCGGCCGCGCATCATCCCGACGGCGTAGACGGAGGCGACCAGGAAGCCCGTGACCATGTACGCCGCCAGCCACATGTGCGGGAACTCGTGCCAGAAGGAGGGGTTGAGGAGCACGTCTGCGACGTTGACGTCGCTGACCCTTCCGTCGGCGCCGAGCTCGAAGCCCTGCGGGGTGTTCATCCACGAGTTGGCGGCGATCACGGCGGCGGCGCCCCCGACCCCGGAGATCACGATCGGGATGCCGCTCCAGAAGTGCGCCCACCCCGGCAACCGCTTCCAGCCGTAGATGTAGATCGCGATGAAGATCGCCTCGAGGAAGAAGAAGATCCCCTCGATCGCGAAGGCGACGCCGAACGCGTCGCCGAATCGGTCCATCATCTCCGGCCAGAGGAGGCCCAGCTCGAAGGAGAGCACCGTGCCGCTGACGGCGCCGACGGCGAACAGAACCGCGACCACCTTCGACCAGCGCTCCGCGAGGCGCAGCGCCTCGGCGTCGTCGTGCTTGCGCCCGCGGTACTCGGCGATCAGCATCATCGCCGGGAAGGCGACCCCGAAGCAGGCGAGGATGATGTGGAACCCGAGCGTGAACGCCATCTGGTACCTGGCCGCGAGGAGGTTCGAGGACGCGTCTGCCAGCAGCGGCGTGAGATCGGGCATCGGCGGCGAACACTATTCCCCTCCCGGCCGGTCCTTTCGGGCCCGCATTTCCGGCGTAGACTCGCGGCGATGGACCTCCGGCTCGAGCTCGTCAACGTCCCGGTCTCCGACGTGGACCGCGCGATCGCGTTCTACACCGAGAAGGCAGGGTTCAACCTCGACCACGACCACGCGGTCAGCGACGAGATCCGCTTCGTGCAGCTGACCCCGCCGGGGTCCGCCTGCTCGATCTCGCTCGGCAAGGGCCTGAGCGAGGCCGAGCCCGGGTCCGTCCAGGGCGTGCAGCTCGTTGTCGACGACATCCAGGCGGCCAAGAGCGACTTCGAGAGCCGCGGCCTCGAGGTCGGCGAGGTCCAGAGCTTCCCATGGGGCGACTTCCTCTTCTTCGCCGACCCGGACGGCAACAAGTGGGCCGTCCAGGCGATCCCCGCGCAGAGCTGAGTCAGGCGGCGGGCCGCTTCTCCTTGTAGGCCGCCAGCAGCCGCTCTCGGTCGGCCTCGTCCAGGTACTTGACCGCCTCGCGCATGGTCACGCCCGAGGCGCGGCCGGTGCGGGGCGCGAGCCAGGCGATCACCTCGCCCGGCCTCGTCTTCGCCGCCTCGCGCAGGACCCAGCCGATCGCCTTGCGGATGAAGAACTCCCTCTCGTCGAGCATCGCGTCGGCGTATCCGAGGAAGGGCCCCATCGGCGCGCCCTCCTTCAGGGGCCGCAGCCAGGCGAGCAGCGCCGCGCGGCGGACCCAGAAGTCGCCGTCGCGGGCCCAGCGGTCCAGGCGGGAGGCTGAGCGCGGGTACCGCAGCACGACGTCGCCGAGGGCCCAGGCGGCGAGCCCGTCGACCAGCGCCCACGTGCGCGAGGCCCGGATCAGGCGCTCGAGCAGCTTCAGGTCGCGGGGGCCGAGGACGGCGGCGTGGTCCTCGAGCACGAAGGTCGCGGCCATGCGCCGCTCGTGGATCGGCCGGGACCAGAGCGCCTCGGCGAGCGCGACGACCTGGTCGTGCGCCATCTCCGGGTGGTCCTCCGTGTGGGCCTTGACGACGCGGCGGATCTGCCAGACGGTCGCGCCGAGGAAGTCCAGGTCGCTCTTCAGGTAGCGCTTCTCGCCCTCGGCCCGCTCGGGCGTGCCGATCGCGCGCAGCTCGGCCTCGATCGCGTCCGCGTCGGCGGTCGCGCTCAGGAGCCGTCCTCCAGCAGAGGCAGCCCCTCTTCGAACGAGCCGATCGCCGCGTCGGCGCCGGCCTCACGCAGCTCGCCGATCGAGTACTTGCCGGTGGCGACACCGGTGACCCGGATCCCCGCGCCGTGGCCCGCGTCGACGTCGCGCGGGGTGTCGCCGATCGAGAAGCACCTGGCGAGGTCGAGCTGCTCGCCGAAGACGACGTTCCCCCGCTCCAGCGCGCGCCTGGTCAGCTCGGTGCGGTCGGGCGAGTCGGACCCGAAGCCGCCGAAGGAGAAGAAGCGGTTGAGGTTCGCGCGCGAGAGCTTGATGTGGGCGGCGCCCTCGACGTTCCCGGTCGTGACCCCGAGCAGGTAGCCCTCCTCGATCAGGCCGTCGAGCAGCTTCTCCACCCCGGGCATCGTGCGGTAGCCGGGCGAATCGTCGACCTCCTGCGGCAGATACTTCAGCCGCAGCGCCATCAGCTTCGCCATCTCCTCGTCACTGGCCCCGCGGCCGATCACCGCCTCGAAGGCCTGCCGGCCGACGGCCGGGTCGGGCACGCCCTTGCCGGTCACCTTCGAGATCTCGACGTCGACGTCGTAGAGCTCCTCGAAGGCGCGGTGCCAGGCGCGGTCGGACGCCCCCCCGCTCTCGATCAGCGTGCCGTCGATGTCGAAGAGGATCGCCTGGGTGCGCTCGCCGCTCACGCGGGGATGATCACGGATCGGGCGGCGCCGGGGCGGGGCCGCCGATACGGTGTCCGACATGGACGGCGACGAGCTGCTCGACTTCATCTGGCCCTACCGGGACCGCTACGAGATCCACCGCCGCCTGCCCGCCGACGGCGTCGCGCGCGAGGAGATCCTCGCCTCGCTCACCGAGATGGCCGAGCGCGAGGACGAGCCCGCGCGCGCCGGGAAGATCTCGGGCTCGCTCTACCACGGCGGCGCCGACCACTTCGCCTTCCTCGCGCAGGTCTACCAGCGCTTCGCCCACGTCAACGTGCTGCAGCGCGACATGTACCCGAGCGCGACCAAGCTCGAGGGCGAGATCCTCTCGATGGCGCTCGGCCTGTTCAACGCCGACGCGGCCACCGGCGAGGGTGACTCGCCCTGCGGCGTCCTCACCTTCGGCGGCAGCGAGGGCCTGTTCGAGGCGATGCTCGTCTACCGCGACCGCGGCCGGGAGCGGGGGATCGCAGAGCCCGAGGTCGTGATGCCCGTCAGCGCCCACGTGGCGCTCGACAAGGCGGCTCACTACCTGGGGGTCAAGATCGTCCACGCGCCGCTCGACGACGGGTTCCGCGGGGACGTCGACGCGATCGCGGGGAAGATCGGGCCGAACACCGTCGCGCTGGTGGGCTCAGCGGGCACCTATCCGCACGGTGTCATCGACCCGATCTCAGAGCTCTCCGAGCTGGCGCTGGAGCACGACATCGGCCTGCACGTGGACGCGTGCCTCGGCGGCTTCATCCTCCCCTGGGGCGAGCGGCTCGGCCGCGAGTTGCCGCTCTGGGACTTCCGGCTGCCGGGCGTGACCTCGATCACCGCCGACACGCACAAGTACGCCTACGCGCCCAAGGGCACCGGCGTGCTGCTCTACCGCAACGCCGATCTGCGTCATCGCCAGTACTTCGTCTACACCGACTGGCCCGGCGGGGTCTACGCATCCCCCGGGATCGCCGGCAGCCGGTCGGGCGGCCTGATCGCCGCGACCTGGGCGGCGATGGTGGGCCTCGGCGAGAAGGGCTACCTCGAGCTGGCCGAGCCTATCTTCCGCGCGGCCGACGAGCTGCGCGCCACCGTCGACGAGATCGGAGAGCTGCGCCGCTTCGGCGACTCGCCCTTCATGGTCGCCTTCGGGTCCGACGAGCTGGACGTCTGGCACCTCAACGACGCCCTCCAGGACCGCGGCTGGCGCATGAACGGCTGCCAGAAGCCCGACGGGCTGCACTTCTGCGTCACCCGGCCGAACACGGAGCCCGGCGTGATGGAGGCATTCGCCGCCGACCTGCGCGACGCGGTCGCCTACGCGAAGGACCCGCCCGACGCGCCCGCTCGCAGCGGCGCCCTCTACGGCGGCGGCGCGGGCGGCCCAGCGCCGGGCGACCTCCTCGTCGCCTACCTCGACGCGACGATGACCCCGGCCCCCGGGGAGTGAGCGCAGGGGCATGAGCGAGGCGGCGAGGCAGGGCGGCGAGCCGCACGTCCTCGCAATCGACATGGGGACCTCCGCGGCCAAGGCGGCGGTCGTCTCGCGCGGCGGCCGGATCGCGGGGACGGGCATCCGGGAGATCGGGGTGGAGCACCTGCCCGGCGGCGGGGCCGAGCAGGACCCTGAGGAGTGGTGGAGCGCCGCGGCGGCGGCCGGGCGCGAGGCCGTCGAGGCCTCCGGGGTGCCGGCGGAGGACGTGATCGCGGTCCGCGCGACCACCCAGTGGGCGGTGACCGTCCCGGTGGACTCCTCCGGCACGGCGCTCTGCAACGCGATCTCCTGGATGGACACCCGCGGCGCCCGCCACGTCAGGAAGGTCGTGGGCGGCCCGGTGCGGGTGTCCGGCTACTCGCCCCGCAAGCTGGCTCGCTGGATCAGGCTCACCGCCGGGGCGCCCGTCCTCGCCGGCATCGACGGCCTCGGCCATCTGCTCCACATCAAGCACGACAGGCCCGACGTCTACGACGCGATGGCCGACGCCCTCGAGCCGATGGACTACCTCAACCTGCGCATGACCGGCCGAGCCGCGGCCTCCTACGCGACGATCTGGCCCTACTGGCTGACGGACAACCGCGACGTCGAGGCCGTCCGCTACGACGACGTCCTGCTGCGCTGGGCCGGGATCGACCGCGACAAGCTGCCCGAGCTCCTCCCCGTGGACTCGGTGGTCGGCGGGCTCACCGACGGCGCCGCCGCGGCGCTGGGCCTGCGGCCGGGCACACCGGCCCTGAGCGGGCTGATGGACACCCAGGCGGCGACGATCGGCGCCGGGATCGTCCGCGAGGGCGAGGGGTACTTCGTGGTAGGCACGACGTCGTGGCTCGCGTGCCTCAGTCCGCGCAAGAGGACCGACCTGGGCCACCAGCTCGCGACGATGCCCGCCGCCCTGCCGGGCCGCCTCCAGGTCTCGGCCGAGCAGGGCCCGGCCGGCCGCTGCCTCGATCTCCTCAAGGACAACCTCCTCTACGACTCCGCTGGGCCCGACGGGCCGACGCCGCCGCCGGACGCCTTCGAACAGCTGGAACGACAGGCGGCCGCGGTGCCGCCCGGCAGCGACGGCCTCATCTTCACGCCGTGGGTCAACGGGGTCCACGCCCCCTCCGAGGACCACTTCACCCGCAGCGCCTTCTTCAACCAGGACCTGCACACGACGCGCGGCCACTACGCCCGGGCCGTGATGGAGGGCATCGCCTACAACCTGCGCTGGGTGCGCCCTCCCGTCGAGCGCTTCGCCGGCGGCGCATTCACCCGGCTCAACTTCATCGGCGGCGGCGCCCAGTCCGCCACCTGGTGCCAGATCTTCGCCGACGTGCTCGGGGTCGAGGTGGGGCAGGTCGGCGACCCTCGCTACGCCAACGCCCGCGGCGCCGCCCTCTCGGGCTTTCTCGCCCTCGGGCAGATGGAGCCGGCCGACATCCCGGCCGCCGTCCCGATCGAGGCGACATACCGGCCGGACCCGGCGGCCACCGCGGTCCACGACGACCAGTTCGACCGCTTCCTCGAGATCTACAAGCGGAACCGCCGGGTCTACCGCGCGCTCAACGCGCCGGGTTGAGCTGAGCGGCCGAACCGCGGCCTAGGTCGAGCGGTTGGCGCGGTAGCGGCGGATCAGGGCGTTGGTGGAGCTGTCGTGGTCCAGCTCCGGCTCGTCGGCGGCCTGAAGCTCGGGGATGATCTTCACCGCGAGCTGCTTGCCGAGCTCGACGCCCCACTGGTCGAAGGAGTCGATGCCCCAGATGGCGCCCTGCGTGAAGACGGAGTGCTCGTAGAGGGCGACCAGCGTGCCCAGGGCGCGCGGTGTGAGGCGCTCGGCGAGGATCACGTTCGAGGGGCGGTTGCCCTCCATCACGCGGTGCGGGACGACGGCCTCGGGGGTACCCTCCTCGCGCACCTGCTCCGGGGTCTTGCCGAAGGCGAGCGCCTCGGGCTGGGCGAAGACGTTCGACATCAGCAGGTCGTGGTGGTCGCCGAGCGGGTTCAGGGTGTGCATGAAGCCGATGAAGTCGCACGGGATCAGACGCGTGCCCTGGTGGATCAGCTGGTAGAAGCTGTGCTGGCCGTTGGTGCCGGGCTCGCCCCAGTAGATCGCCCCCGTGTCGTAGTCGACGTGGACGCCGTCGAGCGTCACGTGCTTGCCGTTCGACTCCATCGTGAGCTGCTGCAGGTAGGCGGGAAAGCGGTGCAGGTACTGGTCGTAGGGCAGGACGGCCGCGGTCTGCGCGCCGAAGAAGTCGCCGTACCAGACGGCCAGCAGCCCCATCAGCGCCGGCAGGTTCGACCCGAGCGGCGTCGTCCGGAAGTGCTCGTCCATCGCGTGGAAGCCGGCGAGCATGTCGGCGAAGCCTTCGGGGCCGATCGCGAGCATCGTCGAGAGGCCGATCGCGGAGTCCATCGAGTAGCGGCCGCCGACCCATTCCCAGAAGCCGAACATGTTGTCGGTGTCGATCCCGAACTTCGACACCTCCTCGGCGTTGGTCGAGACCGCGACGAAGTGCTTCGCGACCGCGGCCTCGTCGCCGTCGAGGCCGGCCAGCGCCCACTCGCGCGCGGTGTGGGCGTTGGTCATCGTCTCCAGCGTCGTGAAGGTCTTCGAGGAGATCACGAACAGCGTCTCCTCCGGATCGAGGTCCCGCGTCTTCTCGGCGAAGTCCGTGCCGTCGACGTTCGAGACGAAGCGGAAGGTCATGTCGCGGCGCGAGTAGTGCCGCAGCGCCTCAGAGGCCATCACGGGCCCGAGGTCCGAGCCGCCGATGCCGACGTTGACCACGTTGCGGATCGGCTTGCCGGTGTGCCCGGTCCAATCCCCGGAGCGGATCCGCTCGGCGAAGGCGCCCATGCGGTCGAGCACCTCGTGGACCTGCTTGACGACGTCCTCCCCGCCGACGATCAGCGAGCGCTCGCGCGGCATCCGCAGCGCCACGTGCAACACCGCGCGGTCCTCGGAGACGTTGATGTGCTCGCCGGCGAACATCGCGTCGCGGCGCTTCTCGACCCCGCACTGGCGGGCGAGGTCCGCCAGCAGCCCCAGCGTCTCGTCCGTGATCCGGTTCTTCGAGTAGTCGAGGAAGACCCCGGCGCCCTCGGCGGTCAGCCGCTCCCCGCGACCCAGGTCCTCGGCGAAGAGCTCGCGCAGATGCAGGGGCGCGATCTCGGCATGGTGCCGTTCCAGGTCCTCCCAGGCCGGGCTTGACCGGAGCGAGGGAGCCGGATCGGAGTTCATCCCGCCCGGCAGCCTATTCGGCGCCGGGCCCCCCGCGCTCTTCCCGAGCGCGT
>DASSYK010000146.1:0-9652 GCA_035703345.1 Solirubrobacterales bacterium | reverse complement strand
CCGAGGGCGTGGCCTTCGCCTACCTGATGCGCGGCGTGCACTGGTGACGCGGCTCGCGCCGGGGGCGCCGCCGCTCCTCTCGGCGCTCGCCGTGCCGGCGGCGGCCCGCAAGGGCAAGGACAAGGAGGAGGCGTAGCCGGGCGGCGGCGCAAGCACTGGGGCTGGGGATACGAGGACCAGCAGCCCGACCGCGCGGCCCTCGGCGAGGTCGCGAAGGCGGTGCACGAGCGGCTCGGCTTCGAGGTGGAGGAGGTCGAAGAGCCGGTCCCGCTCGACGCGATCGAGCCGCCGCCGCCGCGCCTCGACGCGCCCGAGCCGTTCGCCGGGCTCTTCAGCGCCGACCGGCACGCGCGCGTCTCGCACGCGCTCGGCAAGGGCTACCGCGACGTCGTCCGCGGCTTCCGCGGCGAGTTCTCCCACGTGCCGGACCTCGTCGCCTTCCCGCGCTCGCCCGAGGACGTCGAGCTGGTGCTCTCCTGGTGCGCGGACGCGAAAGCCGCCGCGATCCCCTACGGCGGCGGCACCAGCGTCGTCGGCGGCATCGAGCCCCGGGTGGGCGACCGCCCGTCCGTGAGCGTCGACATGCGCGAGATGAACCGGGTGCTCGAGGTGGACGCGGTCTCGCGCACGGCGCGGATCCAGGCCGGCGCGCTCGGCCCGGACCTCGAGGACCAGCTCCGCGAGCACGGGTACACGCTGCGCCACTTCCCGCAGTCGTTCGAGTACTCGACCCTCGGCGGCTGGATCGCGACCAGGGCCGGCGGCCACTTCGCGACGCTCTACACGCACATCGACGACCTGGTCGAGTCGGTGCGCGCGATCACGCCGCGCGGGGAGGAGTGGGAGAGCCGCCGGCTGCCCGGGTCCGGCGCCGGGCCCTCGCCGGACCGGATGCTGCTGGGCTCGGAGGGGATCCTCGGCGTGATCGTCGACGCCTGGGTGCGGGTCCAGGAGCGCCCGGTCCACAAGCTCTCCTGCGGCGTCGCCTTCGAGGACTTCGCCGCCGGGGCGGAGGCGGTGCGCGAGATCTCCCAGGCGGCGCTGTACCCGACCAACTGCCGGCTGCTCGACCCGACCGAGGCCGAGGTCACCGGCGCGGCCGGCGGTGGCACGGCGCTGCTGGTGCTCGGGTTCGAGTCGGCGCACCATCCCGTCGACGGGCCCATGTCGGTCGCGCTCGACGCGGCCCGCTCGCACGGCGGCGATCCCGGCGAGCTCAGCTCGGGGCGCAGGGGCGCGGCCGGCACCTGGCGCGACGCGTTCCTCTCGGCCCCCTACCTGCGCGACTCGCTGGTCGCCTGCGGCGTGCTGTCGGAGACGTTCGAGACGGCGATCACCTGGGACCGCTTCGGCGAGTTCCACGCCGAGGTGACGGAGGCGGCGCGGCGGGCGGTCGCCGAGGTCTGCGACGCGCCGGCGGAGGGGCCGGGATCGCCGCGTATCGGCTGCCGGTTCACGCACGTCTACCCGGACGGCCCGGCGCCGTACTACACGGTGCTGGCGCCGGCGCGCCGCGGCGGCGAGGTCGCCCAGTGGGACGAGGTGAAGGCCGCGGTCTCCGATGCGGTGATCGACGCGGGAGGCACCATCACCCACCACCACGCGGTCGGGCGCGATCACCGGCCCTGGTACGACCGCCAGCGCCCGCAGCCGTTCGCCGAGGCCCTGCGCGCGGCCAAGCGCGAGCTCGATCCGGAGGCGATCCTCAACCCGGGCGTGCTGATCGACCCCTGAGGGTTCCCGCCCGCCCTGCGGCGGCACTATCCGTAACCTTCCGCATTCATCATGGAGGGCACGACCATGGAACGGCCCGCCGTGAGCGAGGACCCGTCCTCGTCCGGTGAGGCCCCGCGCCGCCGACGCGGCCCCGTGCGGGCGGCGATCAAGGCCATGCGCCCGCAGGAGTGGGTCAAGAACCTGCTCGTCTTCGCGGGCCTGCTCTTCTCCGGCCAGTTCGACGAGATCGACGCGATCCTGGCGGCGACCGTCACCTTCGTGACGTTCTGCATGGTCGCCTCGGCGGGCTACCTCGTGAACGACGCCCACGACGTCGAGGAGGACCGCCGCCACCCGAAGAAGCGCTTTCGCCCGATCGCCGCGGGCGAGCTCGGCATCCCCAGCGCGATCACGCTCGCGGTCGTGCTCGCCGTGGCCGGCCTCGCGGGCTCCACGCTGCTCGAGGGCCCGGCGGTCGGCGGGCTGGTGCTCGCCTACGGGGTCGGCACCACCCTCTACTCCTACGTGCTGAAGCACGAGGTGATCCTCGACGTGATGACCATCGCCGGCCTGTTCGTGCTGCGCGTGCTCGCGGGCGCGATCGCGGTCGATGCCGACGCCTCGGCCTTCCTGCTGCTCTGCACCGGGATGGTGGCGCTCTTCCTCGGGTTCACCAAGCGCCGCCAGGAGGCGACCTCGGAGCTTCACTCCGGGACCGACAGCCGCCCGGTGCTCGAGCACTACTCGATTCCCTTCCTCGACCAGATGGTCGCGATGGTCACCGCCTCGACGGTGATGAGCTACGCGATCTACTGCGTCTACTCGCCGCTGATCGGCTCGAAGATGCTGGGCACGCTGCCGCCGGTCATCTACGGGATCTTCCGCTACCTCTACCTCGTCTACGACCGCAAGGACACCCGCTCCACCGACGCGATCCTGCTCGAGGACAAGGGCATGATCGGCGCCGCCGTCTTTTGGGTTGCGACGGCGGTCGTTCTGATCGCGGTCTACAACTGAGCGCCCCCTGGCTCGGCGGCCAGGACCGATAGGCTGCCGCGCGTGGACCTGACGCTGACGCCTTCCGAGGCCGAATTCCAGGCCGAGGTGCGGGAGTGGCTCGAGGCGAACCATCCCGGCCCCGCGCCCGAGGGCGACGATGCGGCGGAGTTCGAGTTCAGGCGGGCCTGGCAGCGCAAGATGCACGAGGCCGGCTGGGCGGGGATCTCCTGGCCCGAGGAGTACGGGGGCAAGGGCGCGTCGCTGATCGAGCAGGCGATCTTCAACGAGGAGATCGGCCGCCAGCGCGCGCCGATGCCCGCCAACGTGCTCGGCCTCGTGATGGGCGGGCCGGTCGTGATCGCGCACGGGCGCGAGGACCAGAAGGAGCGCTACCTCGACCCGATCCTCTCCGGCGAGGAGATCTGGTGCCAGGGCTTCTCCGAGCCGGAGTCCGGCTCCGACCTGGCGTCGCTGAAGACGCGAGCGGTGAAGGCGAACGGCACCTGGAAGGTGACCGGGCAGAAGGTCTGGACCACCTACGCGCACGAGGCCAAGTGGTGCATGTTGCTCGCCCGCACCGACCAGGACGCGCCCAAGCACAAGGGAATCACCTACTTCATCCTCGACATGGACCAGCCGAGTGTCGAGGTGCGGCCGCTGCGCCAGATCACCGGCGAGGCCGAGTTCAACGAGATCTTCATGGAGGAGGCCGAGGTCCCCGAGGGGAACGTGATCGGGGAGGTCGGCGGCGGCTGGCAGGTCGCCATCACGACGCTGATGTTCGAGCGCGCCGGCCTCGGCGCCGTCGCGGTGATGGGGCTGAAGCGCTCGCTCGAGGACCTGATCGAGCTGATCCGCTCGAAGGGGCTCGAGGGCGACCCGATCCTGCGCCAGAAGGTGGCCGCGCTCCAGACCGGGATCGAGGCGATGCGCCTCGGCGGGCTGCGCGCGCTGACGATGACGATGAAGACGGGCATCCCCGGCCCCGAGGGCTCGCTCGGCAAGTGGCAGTGGGCGCAGTACAACCAGGGGCTGACCGAGCTCGCCAGCGAGGTGGCCGGCCCCGAGGGCGTCACCGTCGGCAGCGACTGGAGCTACCGGTTCCTGCGCTCGCGCGCCAACTCGATCGAGGGCGGCACCACCGAGGTGCTCCAGAACATCATCGCCGAGCGCGTGCTCGGCCTCCCGAGGCTCAGGTAGCGCCGGTGAACTTCGACTTCGACGACACCCAGCAGGAGATCAAGTCCACGGCCAGGAACTTCCTCGGCTCCCGCTTCAAGCCCGAGAAGGTCCGCGAGCTGGCTGAGTCGCGCAGCTACGACGCCGACCTCTACCGGCAGATCGCCGAGCTGGGCTGGCCCGGGATCGCGGTGTCGGAGGAGGACGGCGGCCAGGGCCTGGGCATGGTCGAGCTGGTGATCCTGCTCGAGGAGTCCGGCTACGCCTGCGCGCCCTCTCCCCTGCTCGGCAGCGCCGGCGCCGCCCTGGTGATCTCGGCGGCGGGCTCGGACGCGCAGCGCTCCGAGTGGCTGCCGAAGCTCGCCTCTGGCGAGGCGACGGGGTCCTTCGGCGGCGTCGCGGACGGAGCCGGCACCCTCTTCTGCGACCTGCCCACCGCCGACGTCGCGGTCGTCTTCGACGGCGAGGGAGCCCTGCTGGCCCCGGCCTCGGATCTGGACTTCGAGCCCGTGGAGTCGATCGACGCCACGCGCTCCTACGCGACGGTCTCGGCGCCCGCGGGCGAGCGCCTCGAGGGCGACGTCGACGCCGGCCGCGACCGGCTCGCGGTCGCGATCGCCGCCGAGCTCACCGGCATCGGCCAGCGCGCGATGGAGATGGCCGTGGAGTACGCGCGCGAGCGCCACCAGTTCGGGCGGCCGATCGGCGCCTACCAGGCGGTCGGGCACCGCTGCGCGGCGATGCTGCTCGGGGTCGAGGAGTCGCGCTCGCTGACCTACTACGCGGCCTGGGCGGCCGACGCGGAGCCGGAGTCGCTGCCGCTGGCGGCCGCGATGGCCAACGGCCGGGCCCTCGACGCGGCCTGGGAGACCTCCGCCTCGGCACTCCAGGTCTTCGGCGGGATCGGCTTCACCTGGGAGCACGACCTCCAGTTCTGGCTCAAGCGCGCCCGGGTGGCGCGCGCGATTCTGGGCTCACCGCGCGAGCACCGCGACCGGGTCGCCGCGCTCAGCGGGCTCGGCTAGGACGCCAGCTCGCGCGCATCAGTCCAGGATCCGCGCGTCCGAGATGACCTCGGTCTTCCCGCCGCGGGTGAAGTGGACGTCCACGGTCTCGTTCTCCCCGTAGGAGCCGAACAGGCCCAGGGTCATGGCGAGCCAGCGCCCGCGGCCGACCCTCTCCTTGATGATCGGGCGCGTGAAGACGATCAGCTCGTCGTGGATCGAGTAGGCCTCGCCCTCACGCTGCTCGGTGCCGTTGATGAAGACATGGATCGGGCGCTCGGCCCCCGCCGGCATCCGCACGCGGCGCCCCGCTTCGTAGCTCTCTGCCATCGCCGGGGCAGGTTATCCAGGGCCCGGCGCGGCCGTCCTAGAGGCAGATGCCCTGTGCCCCCAGGCTTCCCGCGAAGGAGCTGATGTTGAAGGCGCCGACCTGCCAGGCGCCGCTTGACGGCTGGGAGGACGTGAGCAGCGCGATGCTGCCTCCCGGCCCGACCGGCGTGTTGCTGAACCCGCCGCCGAGCAGAGCCCTGCCCTTGCGGCACTTCGGAGAGGCCGCCAGGGCCGTGGCGATTCCGGGGCCGGACGCCGGCAGCGTCGCCGTTCCGGTCACCTGCGCGAGCTTGACGCCGGGGGCACAGTACGCGTAGCTCGTGACGGTCCGCGGCGTGGGGCCCGAGTTGGTGAAGGCGGCCTGCCAGCTGTTGGGGCTCGTCCGCTGGTCGGCCCAGAAGATGGGGAAGGCGTTCAATCCGGTGAGCACGGGCTGGGGCGACGACGAGAAGCCGCCGCCGAGTGCCTTCTGCTTGCCGGGGCACACGGCGGTGGCGGCAGCCTGGGCGGCGTTCGCCGGCGCCGTGGCCGTCGCAGGAACCTCGGTGATCGCCAGCTTCTTCTTGCTCTTCTTGCCGCCGCGCCTGGCGGTGCGGCAGCGGACGCTGGTCGTCAGCGGGAGGTCGGGGCCGGCGCCGGCGCTGTCCTCGCGGACGGCCGACGCCGTCCACGACCGGGGGCTCGAGCGCCGCGACTCGTAGACGATGTGGAGGTCCTCGAGAGTGACGCCCGTGAACCGGGGCTGGCTGTCGAAGCCGCCGCCCACGGCGATCTTCTTGGCCGGACAGGACGCGGTGACGGTCACGTTCGCGCCGTCTGAGCTGGTGACGCCGGTGGCGCGGACGACGGTGACCGGCGGCGACTTGGGCTTCTTGCTCTTCTTCGGCTTCGCTGAGGCGCTCAGAGGCGCCGCCAGCAGGGCAACGGCGGCGATCGCGGCGAGGATCCGGGCGGTGCCCCTTGCACCCATGCCGGGACCCTAACGCGTCAGCGCGTCGCGCAGGCTCTCGATCGCCGCGTCCAGCGTGGGGGCGTCGAGCGGCTGCTTGCGGATCGCGCCGACATAGGCGACGAGGCCTCCGTCCCCCATCACGTCGATGCCCGCCTCCGGCCCGCGCATGAACCCCTTGCCCGAGATCTCGATCCGGGCCTGCACCCGCTGGCCGGGCGTGAACTCGCGCAGGGCCTTGACGGTGCCCAGGCGACCCCCGCTCAGGACCGCGGCGGCGCGCCTGCGCGCTTCGTCGAGCGCCTCGTCCAGGGTCTCGAACCTGGCCCGGTCGACCTCCGGCCCGTTGCGGACCGTGACCTTCCAGCTCAAGCGCCGCGCCGCGGCCTCTTCGGCCGCCGCGCGGGCGGGCCGGTGATCTTCTCCTCGCCGCTGCGCTCCTCGATGGGGATGTAGTCGACGTCGCGCTTGCCGATGTAGATCTGGCGGGGCCGCGCGATCTTCTGCTCGGGGTCGTCCTTCAGCTCGAGCCACTGCGCCACCCAGCCGGAGGTCCGCGGGATCGCGAAGATCACCGTGAACATGTCCGTCGGGATCTCGAGCGCCTCGTAGATCAGGCCCGAGTAGAAGTCGACGTTCGGATAGAGCTTGCGGTCGGTGAAGTACTCGTCGTCGAGCGCGCGCTTCTCGAGCTCGACCGCGATGTTGAGCAACGGGTTCTCACCTGTGATCTCGAGCACCTCGTCGACGTGCTTCTTGATGATCCGCGCCCGCGGGTCGTAGTTCTTGTAGACGCGGTGGCCGAAGCCCATCAGCTTCTCCTCGCGATTCTTCACGCCCTCGAGGAAGCCGGGGATGTTGTCCACCGACTCGATCCGGCGCAGCATCCGCAGCACCGCCTCGTTGGCGCCGCCGTGCAGCGGGCCGTAGAGGGCGGCGACGCCCGCCGCGACCGCCGAGTACGGGTCGACGTCCGAGGAGCCGACGGAGCGGACCGCGTTGGTCGAGCAGTTCTGCTCGTGGTCGGCGTGGAGGATGAAGAGGACGTCGAGCGCGCGGGCCAGGCGCGGATCGGGCTCGTAGGTGCTCTCCATCTTCTTCAGCATCGAGAGGAAGTTCTCGGAGTAGTTGAGCTCGTTGTTGGGATAGACGTAGGGCAGGCCGAGGCTGTGGCGGTAGGCGAAGGCGGCGAGCGTCGGGACCTTGGCGATCAGCCTGATCGCCGCCATGTAGCGCTCCTCGGGGTCGTCCGTGCGGCTCGCGTCCGGGTAGAAGGTCGAGAGCGCGCCGACCGAGGCGAGCAGCATCCCCATCGGGTGCGCGTCGTGGCGGTAGCCCTCGTTCATCTTCTTGATGTCCTCGTGGACGAAGGTGTGGTGCGTGACGTCGTACGTCCAGCGGTCGAGCTGCGCCTGCGTCGGCAACTCGCCGAAGATCAGGAGGTAGGCGACCTCGAGGTAGGTGCTGCGCTCGCAGAGCTGCTCGATGGGGATCCCGCGGTGCTGGAGGATCCCCTTGTCGCCATCGATGAAGGTGATCGCCGAGCGGCAGGAAGCCGTGTTGGTGAAGGCCGGGTCGTAGCCCATCATCCCGAAGTCGTCGTCGGAGACCTTGATCTGGCGCAGGTCCATCGTCTTGATGGTCCCTTCGGTGATCTCGACCTCGTAGGTCTCGCCGGTGCGGTTGTCGGTGATCGAGAGGGTGTCGCCACCCGCCGCACTGCCGTCGCTGGAAGTCGCCTCTGTCTGCTCCCTGGTGGCCATCATCCACCTCCTCGCTCTTGACTTTGCCGGTCCCGCAGTATCTCACGGGGCCATCCTCGGCTCGGCCGCCGCCGCGCGATCAGGCGAGGGGGCCGGATGGCTGTTAGTTCTCGAGCGCGGCGGTCAGGGACTGGGCGTCGAAGGAGCCCCGGTGCAGCCGCCCGTTGACGAAGAAGGCCGGGGTGCCGGTGACCCCGCAGGCCAGCCCGCTGTCGACGTCGCGCTGGACCCGGTCGGCGTGGGCGCCGGAGGCAAGCTCGGCGGCCACGCGGCCGACGTCGAGCCCGAGCTCCCGGGCGTGCCCGAGCAGGCCCGGCTCGGAGAGCGCTCCGCGCGACTCGTACAGCCGGTTGTGCATCGGCCAGAACGCCCCCTGGGCGGCGGCGGCCTCCGAGGCCTCGGCCGCGCGCTGGGCGTCGGGATGGATGTCGCGCAGCGGGAACTGGCGGAAGGCGAAGAGCAGCCTCCCCGACAGGCGGTCTCGCACCCGGCTCACGATCGGATAGGCGGCGGCGCAGTACGGGCACTGGAAGTCCCCGTACATGACGAGCTCCAGCTCCGCGCCCTCCGGGCCGTCGACGTGGTCCTCGCCGGAGAGGGGAGGGCTCAGGGAGGGCGGATTCACCGCGCAATCGTAGACTCGCGGCGGTGAGGCGCAGCGGGTGAACGACATCGAGCTCGTCATCGCGCTCGTCGCGGCGGCGGCGGTCCTGGTGCGCCTCGCCGACTCGATCGGGATCCCGTACCCGATCGTCCTCGTGATCGGCGGCGTCGCGATCGCCTTCATCCCCGGGGAGCCGCGACTGGACCTCGATCCCGACGTGGTCTTCCTCGTCTTCCTCCCGCCGCTGCTGCAGGCCGCGGGTTACTACGCCTCACCCCGAGAGCTGCGGGCGGAGGGAGCGCCGCTCGCGGGCCTGCTCGTGGCGCTGCCCCTGGTGACGATCGTGGCGGTCGCGGCGGTGGCCCAGGCGGTCATCCCGGAGATCGGCTGGGCCGAGGGCCTCGTGCTCGGCGCGATCGTGGCACCCACCGACCCGGTCGCCGCGATCGCGACCTTCGACCGCATCGGCGTCGCCGCCCGGGTGCGCCTCCTGGTGGAGGGGGAGAGCATGCTCAACGACGCGACCGCCCTGGTCGCCTACCGGGTGGCGCTGGCGGCGGTCGTCACGGGCACCTTCTCGGCGGGAGAGGCGGCGGTGGATCTGGTCCTCGCGGTCGCCGGAGGGATCGCGATCGGCCTCGCGATCGGGTGGGCGGCCGTCCGTGCGCTGCGGCGGCTGACCGACGTGCCCCTGGCGATCCTGCTGACGGTCCTGACCGCGTACGTCGGCTTCGCCCTGGCCGAGGAGGTGGGGGCGTCGGGCGTGCTCGCGGTGGTCGCGACGGGCCTCTACATGGGGTGGTACTCCCACGACGCCTTCGGCGCCGACCTGCGGCTCAACGCCCAGGCGTTCTGGGAGGCCCTGGTGTTCGCCCTCAACGCGATCCTCTTCATCCTGCTCGGCCTGCAGCTCCCGGACATCGTGGAGGACATCGAGCAGCAGCTCGGCATCGGGGAGATGCTCGGCTACGGGTTGCTGGTCTCCGCCGTGGTCATCGGCCTGCGCATCGCCTGGCAGTTCCTCCCGGACGCGCTCGGCCGGGTCGTCCCGGCCGCGGCGAGCGTGAGCACCGGCGCCGACTGGCGCGAGCGCCTGCTGGTCGGCTGG
>DASSYK010000018.1:0-18065 GCA_035703345.1 Solirubrobacterales bacterium | reverse complement strand
GCCGTCCACGTTGCGCGGCTCGAACTTCCCGATCGCCGTCAGCTGGTGCACGACCACCTCGGGCTCGGCCTTCGCCACCGCCTCTCCCACCGCATCCGCGTCGAGGGCATCGGCGACGACCGCCGTGGCGCCCAGCTCCTCCAGCAGCGGCCGCTTCGATTCCGTCCGCGTCATTCCTGTGACCTCGTGTCCCCGCTCGGCCAGCTTCGGAACCAGCTGCCTTCCGAGCGCACCCGTGGCGCCCGCTACGAAGATCCTCATGGTCGGCTCCTTTCTCGTCTTTCCCTCTGAGACGAGAAAGGAACCCGCCCTGTGACAACGCGGCTAGCGCGCCCCTCGCATGAGCTGCTCGGCGTCCGGCATCTTGCCCTGGGACATCTGCTTCATCAGCTTGCGCATCTGGCCGAACTGCTTGACGAGGCGGTTGACGGCCTGGACGGTGGTCCCCGAGCCCTGAGCGATCCGCTTGCGCCGCGAGCCGTTGATCTCCTCCGGGTGCGCCCGCTCGTAGGGGGTCATCGAGAGGATGATCGCCTCGATGCGGTCGAGGTCGCGCTCGTCGACCTGGCCCATCCCCTGCATGGCCTTCCCCATGCCCGGGATCATCTTCATCAGGTTGCCGAGCGGGCCCATGCCGCGAATCTGCTTGAGCTGCTTGAGGAAGTCCTCGAGCGTGAACTGCTGCTTGCGGATCTTGCGCTCGAGCTCGGCCGCCTGGTCCTCGTCGAACTCGTCCTGCGTCTTCTCGATCAGCGACATCACGTCGCCCATGCCGAGGATCCGCCCGGCCATGCGGTCCGGGTGGAAGCGCTCGATCTCGTCGAGCTTCTCCCCCGTCGAGGCGTAGATGATCGGCTTGCCGGTGACCGCCCGGACCGAGAGCGCGGCGCCGCCGCGGGCATCGCCGTCGAGCTTGGTGATGACGACGCCGTCGAACTCGGCGGTCTCGGCGAAGGCCTCGGCGACGTTGACCGCGTCCTGGCCGGTCATGGCGTCGACGACGAGCAGCACGTCCATCGGCTTGGTCGCCTTGCGCACACGGGCGAGCTCGTCCATCAGCTCGGCGTCGACGTGGACGCGGCCGGCGGTGTCCACGATGAGCACGTCGCGATCCTCGGCCTTGGCCTGGTCGAGCGCCCAGCTCGCGACCTTGACCGGGTCCTTCTCGCCCGGCTGCGCGTAGACCGCGACCTTCGCCTGCTCTCCCAGGCGCTGGAGCTGCTCGACCGCGGCCGGACGCTGCAGGTCGCAGGCGGCGATCGCGACGTCCTTGTTGTCCTTCTTCAGCAGCTTGGCGAGTTTCGCGGTGGCGGTCGTCTTGCCCGAGCCCTGCAGACCGGCCATCAGGATCACCGTCGGGCCGCGGGAGGCGAACGCCAGCTCGCGCCCGGAGCCGCCCATCAGCTCGGTGAGCTCGTCGTTGACGGCCCTGACGACCGTCTGGCCTGGGTTCAGGGCCTTCGAGATCTCGGCGCCCTCGAGGCGCTCGCGCAGCGAGTCGGTGAAGTCCTTGACGACCCTGAAGTTGACGTCGGCCTCGAGCAGGGCGAGGCGGACCTCGCGCAGCGCCTTCTTGACGTCGTCCTCGGAGAGCTTGCCGCGCGAGCGGATCTCGCCGAGGACTCCCTGCAGCCGGTCTGAGAGCTGGTCGAACACGCCGGTCAAGACTAGAGGCCGGCCGGCCTCGCGTAGGGTGGGCCACATGCGGAGGCGTCACCTCGCCGCGCTCGCCCTGTTGGCGGGCGCGGCCCTCGGCCTCGTCGTCGCGGCGCTGCTGCCGGGGCAGGACGCCGCCAAGACCCACGTGGTGCCGTCGGAGTCGATGCGCCCCACGTTCGAGGCGAACCAGGAGGTCGAGGTCGACGAGGACGCCTCCGAGGACGCCGAGCCGGAGATCGGGGACGCCGGCGCCCACGGTGCCGTTACGCTGCGCGCATGTGCCGCAACATCAGGACCCTCCACAACTTCGACCCGCCGGCCACGCGGGAGGAGGTCCACGACGCCGCGCTCCAGTACGTGCGCAAGATCAGCGGATCGACAAATCCCTCGAAGGCGAACCAGGAGGCCTTCGACCGGGCCGTCGAGCAGGTGGAGGCCGCCACGGCCCTGCTGCTCGACTCGCTGGTCACCAACGCGCCGCCGAGGGACCGCGAGGTCGAGGCCGCCAAGCGCCGCGCCCGGGCCGAGGCCCGCTTCGCCGCGACCTGATCCGGCAGCGCGCCGTCTGTCCGGCGACCGTAGGATCCAAGGCGTGGATCCCGACGGCGCACGCAAGCGACTCGGCGAGGAGCGCGCTCGCATCGAGCAGGAGCTCGCCGACCTCGGCGACCCCTCGGTGACCAGCGACGAGGCGGAGGCGACCGAGGACAAGGCCGTCCAGCTCGACCAGATCGAGCGCGAGCAGGTGATCCGCGAGGAGCTGAAGGGCACCCTGGCCGCAATCGAGCGCGCCCAGAAGCGGCTCGAGGACGGAACCTACGGCACGTCGGTCGTGAGCGGGGAGCCGATCCCCGAGGAGCGGCTCGAGGCAGTGCCCTGGGCCGACCGCCTGGTCGGCGAGTAGCTACTCGCTGAGGAGCGCCCGGGCGAACTGCTCGGCGTCGAACGGGCGCAGGTCCTCCAGCGACTCGCCGATCCCGATCAGCTTCACCGGGATGCCGAGCTCGGAGGCGATCGCGAGCGCGATTCCGCCCTTGGCCGAGCCGTCGAGCTTCGTCAGCACCGCTCCGCTGACGTCCGCCGCGCGCGCGAACTCCTGCGCCTGGCGGATGCCGTTCTGGCCCGTGGTCGCGTCGATCACGACCAGGGTCTCGTGCGGCGCGCCGGGGAGCTGCTTGTCGATCACGCGGCGGACCTTCGACAGCTCCTCCATCAGGTCGGTCTTGGTGTGCAGGCGGCCCGCCGTGTCGCAGATGACCACGTCGGCGCCGCGGGCCCTGGCAGCCGCGATCGCGTCGAACGCCACCGCCCCGGGGTCGCCGCCCTCGGTGCCCTTGACGATCTGGCACCCCGCGCGCTCCGACCACTCGCTCAGCTGCTCGACGGCGGCCGCCCGGTAGGTGTCCGCGGCGGCGACGATCACGTCCAGGCCCATCTCCTGCTGCAGGTGCCAGGCGATCTTGCCGATCGTGGTCGTCTTCCCGGTGCCGTTGACGCCGACGACCATGACGACGGCCGGGCGCTCGCGCAGGTCGATGCGGGCGTCTCCGTTCTCGGAGGGCGAGGCCGTCTCCGCGAGCAGCTCGATCAGCCGCTCGCGCAGCTCCTCCCCGCCGGACACCTCCCCGGCCTCGGCCTCGTCCTCGAGCCGGCGCACGACCGCCGCCGTGGTCGGCGCCCCTACGTCGGCGAGGATCAGCGCCTCCTCGATTCGCTCCCAGGTCTCGTCGTCGATCGGCCCGCTGACGCTGGCCGTGAGCTCGGCGCCGAGCGCCTGGCGCGAGCGCGAGAGTCCCTCGCGCAGACGGCGGAAGACGCCCTGCCGCTCCTCCTCGACGGGCGCGGGCGGCGGTGCGTCGGCGCCGAGATCGAATGCGTCGTGCCAGCTGACGGGCATGCCGCGAGGCTATTGAGTCGCCCGCGCGGCCGACTTGTGGACACTTACCGACCTCCTGGGGTCGGTAACCGTCCAGCAGAGCTGCCGAGGCAGGAGGATGGTCCCGTTGCGCTGTTCTCGCTGGGCCAGCCGATCTCGTACCGGAGCCCCGGCGGTCCTCGTTCTGGGCGCCCAGGCCGTTCGGGAGGCCGGATCGCGGGCGGTGTTGCCACTATTGGAGGCATGACCGAGCAGCGAGGGACCATCCGCAGCGCCGATCCGTGGCGCGACACCGACGTGATCGACGAGCACGCAGCCCGGTTCGGGCAGGCGACGACCGGCGTCGTCGCGCTGCTGGGGGCCGTGTTCGGGTGGCCGCTGGCCTGGGCGCTGATGTCGGCCCAGCTCCTCATCGGGCTGACGCTGGGGCGCCGCTGGTGCATCCCGTGCGTCGCGTACTTCACGCTGGTGCAGCCCCGCTTCGGCGAGGGGCCGCTGGAGGACTCGCGGCCGCCCCGCCTGGCGAACATGATGGGCACGGTCTTCCTGGGCTCGGCCGCGGCCCTGTGGTGGCTCGGCGTGCCCGCAGCGGGGACGGCCATCGCCGGCCTCGTCGCGTTCCTGGCGCTGCTCTCGGCGAGCACGGGGTTCTGCGCAGGCTGCGAGATCTACAGGCTCACGGCGAAGCTGCGCGGAGTCTCCCCCGCGCACCACGACCACATCAGCCCGGCCGATCTCCCCGGCCTCGACGGCGCCGCGCGCACATACGTCGAGTTCACCCACCCGCTCTGCTCGGAGTGCCAGGACTGGGAGCGGCGGCTGCTGGAGGCGGACGGCCCGCTGCTCAAGGTGGACGTCCGCGAGCGCCCCGAGCTCGCGAAGAAGTACGGGATCGCGATCGTCCCGACAGTCGTGGCGGTGGCGCCCGACGGAGAGGTGCTCGAGCGCCTGGCGCCCTAGCGCCGCGCAGACGATGCAGCAGGTCGTGGCCCAGAAGCCGGCGTGTCGCCATTGCGGCGCGACCCTCAGGCACTCGCTCGCGAAGTGCCCCCGCTGCGGCCGCCGCTCGGTGCTCGGCCTGGTCCTCCCGCGCTGGATCCGGCGCTAGGCCGCTTCGGCGGCTTCGCTCTCGGCGGCGTCGGCCTCGGGCACGTCGCCGATCTGGATGTCGCCATCGCGGGGGAGGCGGCGGGAGACGACCTTGGTGATGCCGTCGCCGCCCATGCTGACGCCGTAGAGGATGTCGGCGGCGTCCATCGTGCGCTTCTGGTGGGTGACGACGATGAACTGGGAGCGCTCGGAGAAGCGGCGGATGAGGCGGAGGAAGCGGTCTATGTTGATGTCGTCGAGGGCAGCCTCGACCTCGTCGAGGATGTAGAAGGGGCACGGGCGGGCCATCAGGACCGCGAAGACGAAGGCGAGCGCGACCAGCGACTTCTCGCCCCCTGAGAGCAGCGAGAGGCGGCGGGTCGACTTGCCGGCCGGGGCGACCTCGATCTCCACGCCGAAGGCCTCGTCCCTCGGGGCCCCACCCTCGTAGTCCTCGTCATCGGGCTCAGCCTCGCCCTCGCTCTCGGCGGGCGCGCCGATCTGCTGCGGGGCCTTGGGCGGGCCCACCTCGATCTTGCGCAGCCGGCCACGGCCGCCGGGGAAGAGCTCGGCGACCATCTCCTCGAAGTTCCGCGCGGTGGCGCCGAAGGTCTCCTCGAAGGACTGCTCGATCTCGCGGTCGGTGCGGCGGATCAGAGCGCGGATCTCGCTCAGCGCCTGCTCGAGGTCCTTGCGCTGCTCGGCCAGCTCGCGGACGTGCTCGCTGGCCTCCGCGTGCTCGCGCTCGGCGAGCGGGTTGACCGGCCCGATCTGCTCGCGGCGGCGGGTGAGGCGCTCGAGCTTGGTGGCGATCTCCTCGCGCTCGGGCTCCCCCAGCGGCTCCTCCGCAGGACCCAGCTCGCGCTCGAGGCCGGCGGCCAGCCGCTCCAGCTCGGTGCGGCTCTCGTCGCGGCGGTCGCGCAGCTGGGCTGCCCCGACCTCGGCGGTCGTCAGCGCCTCGGAGACCTCGCGCATCTGGCCCTGCAGCTCGAACTCGCGCTGCGAGCACTCGCGCAGCTCCTGGGCGACCTCTCCCCCGTGCTCGGCGCCGGGTGCCCCGAGGGCATCGGCGCGGCGCTCGAGCCGCTCGAGGACCCGACCCAGGGCCTCCCGGGTCGCGGCGAGCGCGGGCAGCGTCTCGGTCTCCAGCTCGATCCGGCGGCGCAGGCGCTCGCCCTCCGCGCGGCGTGCCTCGCCGGCGCGCTTCGCCGCCTCGGCGTGGCGGCGCTCGGCGGCCAGCTCGGCCTCGAGCTGCGCTCGCTTGAGGGTGGTCGGGCCGTGCTCGCCTCGTTCGGCCCGCTTGTCGGCGAGCCAGCTCGCGCGGCGGGCCTCCTCGGTCGCCTCGTCGAGGGCGCGGCGGGCGTCGCGCAGGGCGAAGTCGGTCTCGTCGCGTTCGGCCTGCGCCGTCGCGAGGGCCTGCTCGGCGCGCTCGAGGTCGCGCTGGGCGCGCTCCAGCGTTCGCTCGCGCTGGTCGAGCCGCGAGACGAGCTCCTCGCGCTGGGAGCGCGCGGCGAGCGCCGGATCGGTGCCCTCGCGCGGCACGCTGCGCAGCTCGCCGAGCGAGCCGTCGTAGGCGTCGCCGTCGATCGTGACGGCGATGCCCGTGAAGTCGTCGGGCAGCTCGGTGAGGGTGTCGACGATCCAGGCATCGGCGAGCAGGCGGTTCGCGACCTCGCCGGCCGCTCCCTCGGCCTGGACCAGGTCGAGCAGGCGCCGGGCGCCCTCGACCGGCGGCTGCGGCCGGGCGCCCTCGCCGCGGGCGACCAGCGCGCGTGAGGCGCCCTCGGCCGCACCGAGCTTCTCCACGCCCTCGGCGACGCTGTCGACGACGATCGCGCGCAGGTGCTCGCCGAGCGCGGCTGACAGGGCGCGCTCGATGCCCGGGCCCGTCTCGATCATCCCGGCCAGGACCTCGTCGTCGCCCTCGAGCGCGGCGCGCGCGAGCTTCGCCTCCACCGCAGCCAGCTCGCCCTGGAGCGAGGCGAGGCGCCGGGCCGCCTTCTCGGACTCCGCGCGGGCCATGTCCCTCGCCCTGACGGCGCGCTGCAGCGTCTCGGCGCCCGCCTCCGCGGCCGCGGCCAGCGGCGGCATCTTCTCGTCCGCCTCCGCCCTCGCCTTCTCCGCCGCGGCGCCCTTCGCGCGGAGCTGCTCGAGCTCGGCGTCGGGCTCGCCGGTGGCGGCCTTCAGCGTCTCCAGCTCCGCCTCCAGCTCGGCGATGCGCTCGGCGCTGGCGGTGACGGCCTCGGGCTCGTCGTCGAGCTCGGTCAGGCGCAGCTGCCGCTCGCCCAGGCCGCTGCGCAGCTCGCGCTCGGCGGAGGTCACGGACTCGACGCGCGCGCGCAGGCGCTCGACGGCGCCGCGGCCCTCGGCCAGGCGCTGCGCCTGGGCGCGGCGCTCGTTCTCGCCGGTGGCGACGCGCTCCTCGATCTCGGCGCGGCGCTCGCGGACCTCGGCGAGCTTCGCCTCGACGCTGTCGCGGCGCTCGCGAAGCTTCACCAGCTCCGACTCCGACCCGGCCAGCGCGTCCTGCTGGATGCGCAGCTCCGTGGCGACCAGCTCCGCCTTCAGCTCGTCCTCCTGGCGCACGAGCTTCGCCGTCCGCTCCGCCGCCTCGGCCTGGCGCTTCAGCGGCCGCAGGCGCGAGCGGGCCTCGCGTTCGACATCGAGGGCGCGGTCGAGGTTGCCGCGCGTCCGCTCCAGCTTCAGCTGCGCCCGGTGACGGCGCTTGCGGTGCTTGCCGAGGCCGGCGGCCTCCTCGATCAGCAGGCGGCGGTCCCGGGGCTTCGAGTTGACGATCTGCTCGACCTTGCCCTGGCTGATCACCGAATGCATCTCGCGGCCCATGTTCGTGTCGGAGAGGACCTCCGTCACGTCGGCGAGGCGGCAGCGCGCGCCGTTGAGGCGGTACTCGCCGTCGCCGTCGCGCTCGATCCGCCGCGTGATCGAGATCTCCGAGAACTCGCTCGCGGCGCGGCCCTCGCTGTTGTCGATCACGACCTCGACCTCGGCGAAGCGGCGCGCCGACTGGCCCTTGCCACCGGCGAAGATCACGTCGCGCATGGCGGAGCCGCGCACGGCCTGCGGGCTCTGCTCGCCGAGAGCCCAGAGGACGGCGTCGGTGATGTTCGATTTGCCCGACCCGTTCGGCCCGACGATCACGCTGACGCCCGGCGTGAAGGTCAGCCGGGTGCGGTCGGGGAACGACTTGAACCCCTTCAGGTTGATCGCCTTCAGATACATCTCAAATTCCTCTCGCGGCCAGAAGGTTCGCCCTCGGACCGGACGGGACCGCCGCGCTCAGCGCAGGCGCTCCAGCGCCCGCTCCGCGGCCGCCTGCTCGGCCTCCTTCTTGCTGCGTCCGGAGCCCGAGCCCAGCTCGTCGCCCGAGACCGTCGCCCGCACCTCGAACGTGCGGTCGTGCGGCGGACCCGCCTCGCGGACCACCTCGTAGCTTACGGTCGTCCCGTCGCGCGCGAGCCGCTCCTGCAGCTCGGACTTGAAGTCGAGGCGCTCGCTGCGGGCGTGGTCGATCTCGCCGGCGAAGGCCTCCACCACGGCCGCCGCCGTGTCCCCGAACCCGTGCGCGAGGTAGCAGGCGCCGATCACCGCCTCGCAGATCGACGCCATCGTTCGCTCCGAGGCGATCAGGGTCTCGACCGGCACCCCCGAGCCCTCGCCTGGCTCGCGCTCGCGCAGCTGCTCGGCGAAGCCGAGGCGCCTGGCGACCTCGGCGCAAGCGCGGCCGCTGACGGCCTGGTTGTGGATCTTCGTGAGCTCCCCGATGTCGGCGTCGCCGAGGCCCCCGAAGAGCTCGGAGGCGACGGAGAGCCCGAGCACGCTGTCGCCGAGGAAGGCGAGACGCCCGTAGCCCTCGGTGCGCCGCGGCACCCACGAGGAGTGGGAGAAGGCCTGGGAGGCGAGGCCCTCGGGCAGCTCGGCGAGGAGCTCGGAGAGCGAGCGGTGCGGCCGCTCGCTCACCCAGCCGGTGCGCGCGCGGCGACGAAGTCGACGGCGTCGCCGACGGTGCGGAGCTCGGCGGCCTCCTCCTCGCTCACCCGGATGCCGTAGCGGTCCTCGAGCTCCATCACGAGCTCGTACAGGTCGAGCGAGTCGGCGTCGAGATCCTCGCGGAAGCGGGTGGCCGGGGTGATGCGGTCGGGGGCGACCTCGAGCTCGGCGACCAGGTGGTCCCGCACCAGGTTCATGACCTCGTCTCGATCCATCGCCCCCATTATCCCGACCCGGCGGACGCGGGCGCCTCACGCAGCGCCTCGCGGGTGGCTCCTGAGGCGCGCAGGCGCTCGGCGGTGCGCTCCACCTCGCGCTCGCGCACGCAGCGCTGGGCGAGGCGCACGGCGTTGGCGATCCCCTCGGGGCTCGAGCTGCCGTGCGCCACGACGGCAACCCCGTTCAGCCCGAGCAGGATCGCGCCGCCGACGGCGTTCGGGTCCATCGCCTCGCGGAGCTGGCCGAGGGCCGGGCGCAGCAGCAGGCCGCCGGCCATCGCGACCGGATTGGAGCGTGCCGCGGCGCCGACCGCGTCGGCCACGGCGCGGGCCGTCCCCTCCAGGGTCTTGAGGGCGACGTTGCCCGTGAAGCCGTCGGTGACGACCACGTCCGCCGCGCCGGAGAGCAGGTCGCGGCCCTCGACGTTGCCGACGAACTCGATGCTCTCGGCCGCGCGCAGGGCGGCGTTGGCCTCGACGACGTCGGGGCGGCCCTTCCTCTGCTCCTCGCCGACGCTCAGGAGGCCGATCCGCGGGCGCTCGATACCGAGCACGCTCTCGCTGAACGCCGCGCCGAGGTGCGCGAACTGGATCAGGTGCTGGGGCCGGGCCTCGGTGTTGGCGCCGCAGTCGAGGAAGAGCAGGGTGCGGCCGCCGGAGTTCGGGAGCGGCACCTGGACGGCGAGGGCAGGCCGGTGCACGCCCTTGATCCGCCGCAGGGCGAACAGCGCCGCGGTCATCGCCGCGCCGGTCGAGCCCGCGCTCACCAGGGCGCCTGAGCGGTTCGCGGCGACGTCGGCGGCGGCGCGCACGATCGAGGCGTCGGGAGTCGCGCGCACGGCGGCGACCGGCTCGACGTCGTTGCCGATCACGTCCTCGCAGGGAACGAGCTCGACGCCCTCCGGCACCTCGAGCGACGCCGGGCCGAACAGGCGCACGGCGATGCCGCCCGCGGCGGCGATCCTCGCTCCCTCGATCACGACGGAGGGGCCGCCGTCGGCGCCTTGGGCGTCGAGCGCCACCGGAGCCTCAGGGCCCGGGCGGCTCGGCGGCTCGCTCAACTACTCCTCCGAGTCGGGTGCCGCCGCCGCTGTCCCCGGCGCCTCGTGCCGGATGACCTCGCGGCCGGCGTAGGTGCCGCAGGTCGGGCAGACCCGGTGCGGCAGCCGCGGGCTGTGGCAACGCGGGCACTCGTTCAGGCGCGGCTTCGCAGCCTTGTGCTGGGCGCGGCGCTTGTCGCGGCGCGTGCGGGACTGTCTCTTCTTCGGGACGGCCATGAGATCGAGCATGGTAGCCGGAGCGCGGGCGGGCTGGTCCTGTGAGCGCACCCGCGGACGAAAACCGGCAGCGAACGAGAGTCGGCCCTGGCCGGAGTGCATGAACCGATCCCTTGGCGACTTTGGCACCGCATCGGTGCAGAAGTCGCCAACCGCGGCCCGGACGCGCCACCGCGATCCGGGCCCACCCCTCTCGATGCTGCTCGTCGGTCGCCGCTCTTCAGTCGAACTTGATCTCGCGGAGCTTCGCCATGCGGGGGTCCCCGCCGGTGTCGTGCCTGTGCGCTTCCGGGTCGGCGTCGTTCAGCGACTCTCCGCAGACGGCGCAGAGGCCCGCGCAGTCCTCGCGGCAGAGCGGCTGCGCGGGCATCTCCAGCACGACGGTGTCGTTCGCCCAGCGCCCGACGTCGACCTCGCCCTCCACCACGTACGGGCTCCGCAGCTCCTCGTCGGAGGTCTGAGGCAGGTCCACCTCGCGGACATCGATCGCCAGGGGGAACCGCGCCTCCTCGAGGCAGCGGACGCAGGGACCCACCAGCTCGACCTCGAAGCGGAGGCGCAGCGCGTAGCCGGTCGTCGTCCGCGAGACGTCGAGCCGCGCTTCGACCGGATTCGACGCCGCCGCGTACTGCTGACCCCCCAGCCCCACCTTCTCGATCGCGACCGGGAGCGGCAGCGAGGAGGCCTGACCCGAGGACAGACCGAGGCGGTCGAGCTCGACTGCCGTGCCCTTCGGCTTCATGCGATCCACCTTAGCTACGGTGCAGCGCATGGCCGCGCAGTTTCACTGGAACCCCGACACCTACCTGGAGCAGATCCGCGCCGAGGTCCCGCGCTTCGACGAGCTCCAGGAGGCCGCGGTGGCGGCGATCCCCTTCGCGCCGGCGCGGGTGCTCGAGCTGGGCATGGGAACCGGGGAGACGACGCGCCATCTGCTCGAGGCATATCCCGACGCCTGGGTCGTGGGCCTCGACTCGAGCCCGGAGATGGTCTTCCACCTGCGGCGGGAGTACGACGACGTCCAGCTCGCGCGCATGGAGGACCCGCTGCCGGACGGTCCCTGGGACCTCGTGATCTCGGTTCTGAGCGTGCACCACCTGAGCGACGACCAGAAGCGGATGCTGTTTCGCCGTGTGCGGGAGCAGGCCAAGGCCCTCGTGATCGGCGACGTGGTCAAGGCCGACGAGCAGGTCACACCGATCGACCCGGCCATCGACTTCCCCGACACGGCGGAAGAGCTCGCCGAGTGGTGCGGCGGCGAGGTGACGTGGCGCGCGGACGACCTCGCGGTCGTCCGCGCAACCTACGCCTGAGCCCCTGGTTCGTCGCGTTGATCACGCAGCCGCTCGTCCTGGCGCTGTCAACCCGCAGCAACATACGATCCGCCGCCCAAGCGCAAAGGAGGAGCCGATGCACCACAACCCCGAGAAGCCGGGCCCGCCGCCGTCGGGGGACGGCGTCGTCCTCTACGAGAAGCGCGACCGGATCGCCTACGTGACGCTCAACCGCCCCGAGGCGCGCAACGCCGTCAGCCCCGAGCTGCACCGCGCGATGATCGCCGTCTGGGCCGACTTCGCCGTGGACGAGGCGGTCGATGTCGCAATCCTCACCGGTGCTGGCGACGAGTCATTCTGCGCCGGCGCCGACCTCAAGACCTACATCCCGCCCATCATGCGCGACGCGGGCCCCGACGACATACGCGAGATCGTCGAGCTCGGCCTCAACGGCTTCACCCGCGGCATGCACCGGATCCCGAAGCCGATCATCGGCGCGGTCAACGGCTGGGCGCTCGCGGGCGGCTTCGAGACGGCGCTCGCCTGCGACATCCGAATCGCCTCCGATCGGGCGATGTTCGGGTCGTTCGAGGCGCGTCGCGGCTTCCACCACGGCGACGGCGGCCTCGTCCGCCTGGTCAACTCCGGCGGCGTCGGCGTCGCCATGCACATGCTGCTCACCGCCGAGCCGATCGACGCCCGCCAGGCGCTCGAGTGGAACCTCGTCTCCAAGGTCGTCCCCCACGAGTCCCTGATGGAGGAGGCCGAGACGGTGGCCCGCCAGATCCTGCGCAACTCGCAGCGGGCGGTGCGCTCGGCGAAGCAGACGATCCTCGACGTGATCGGCCAGCCGCTCGACCAGCAGCTCCGAGCGGAGGCCTGGAACGCCTACACCTGTGCGGACCCCGACGAGACGCTGGCGCTGCTCGAGCGCTTCTACGAGAAGTCGGACGCCGGCCGAGCCGGGGAGCACGAGACGGACCTCTAGCCGACCTCTCGCTCCTACGGCGGCCGCAGCCCGGGCGGGGTCGCTTGCCGGTGTCAACCGCTCGCTAGTCGGCGTCATACCCGGGCCGGGCGACTTCGAGCTTGCGACGGACGTGCTCGGCGAGCCGGTCGCGGAGCACGTCGAGGCGCTCGTCGAACTCGCCCGCCCTGATCCGCTTCGCCAGCTCCGGCGCGCCGCCCGGGCCGCCGAGCAGCTCGGCGAACAGCTCTTCGTCGGCGAGCGCCGGGCCGTCGCCCGCGCGGATCTCCCGCGCGACGACCGCGCAGACGTTGGCCGCGACGAGCACCTTGAAGCGCTGCTCGCGCGGGACCTCGAGGCGAAGCTCGGCGAACAGGTACTCGGCGACGGCGTCGAGGAGCTCCGCGGCGTCGGGGCGGTCCTGGGTCACGCGCCCTCCCCTCGGATCAGCTCGAGCATGTCCCACTCGGGCTCGCAGACACGGCGGCCGAGCGAGGCGAGCTCGTGGCTGCGCCGTACTCCGCTGAGGTGGTCCTGGGCCTGGCGGGCGCAGATCACGGCCCACTTGACGTTGCCGAACACCTCCCAGTAGCGGACGCGCTCGCGGTTTACGGGCTCGCCGCCAGCCGCCTCGTAGGCCGCGGCGAACTCGTCGAGCCCGCCGACGCCGGCGACCGGGCTCTCATCGTTGCCGAACCGCCAGGAGCGGATGCACAGCCAGCCGATGTCCTCGGCGGGGTCGCCGAGGTGGGCCAGCTCCCAGTCGATCACCGCCGCGAGCCCACCCTCGCCGACGATGAAGTTGCCGAGCCGGAAGTCGCCGTGCACGAGGCGCGGGGCGGCCGGCTCCGGGGCGTTCGAACGCAGCCAGCGCAGGCCCAGCTCGACGACCGGCAGCGGCTCGCCGATCTCGTCGAGCTGGCGCTCCCACTCGGCGATCTGACCGAGCGCAGGGTCGGGAGCCGGCGCCGGCAGCACGCCCTCCAGTGCACCGACGGGCACCGAGTGGATGCGCGCCAGCGCCTCGGCGAGCTGCGGCACGAGCAGCCGGCGCGCGGCCTCGTACTCGGGCTTGCGGAGGATCCGCGGTGCGACCGAGGTGCCCGCGACGAAGCCCATCAGGATGCCCGGGGATCCGAACCGCCCGCCGTCGGGCTCGAAGGCGAGCGGGCGCGGAACGGGCACCCCGGCCTCGGCGGCGAGCCGGATCAGGTCGAACTCCTCGCCCATCGGGACCAGCGAGACCGAGCCCTTCGGGTCACGCCGCAAGACACACAGCGGCGCCGCCTCCTCCGCTTCGCGTCCAGGGGCGGCGCTGGGCTCGACGAGCCATGTCTCCCGAGACGCGCCGCCCGGGATCGGGCTCAGCGACAGCCCGCCGGGGTCGTCTCCGAGCTCGGCCAGGACCGCCTGGACGCCCGCGGCGAGGTCCGGCTCAGTCCCGGTCGCCGCTTCCACCCACCGCCCCCGCGTCGCGCTCGAGGCCGTAGCGCTCCCAGTGGCGCTCGGGGATGTCTGCCGGGTCCTTGTACCAGTGCCACACGCAGGGATCGCGCTCGAAGTCCTCGGGCGGCTCGGAGGGATAGACCGGATAGCCGATCCAGTTGATCGGGCCGAGCTCGTTCATGAACGCGCAGTGCGTGCAGTACAGGGGGAACCCCTCGCGCCCGTAGGACCAGTCGTGCGCGGAGTCGGTGACGCCCCAGCCGTCGGGCCCGTAGCGGCCGTTGCGGACGAGCCGCTGCCCGGACCCGCACGGGTTCATCGTGAAGGTGAGCTTCTCGTCGTCCTCGCCGATCTCGAAAGCGCCCGGGTTCTCGCCGACGCCGCCGGTCGAGTGAGCCCGCCAGGTCGCGGCCAGGGCCTGGGCGATCGTCTTGCGGTCGGCGGCGTCGATCTTCTCGACGCTCTGCTTCCAGCTCCGCTCGAGGCTCCACTCCCAGGCCTCGCGGACGCCCTCGTCGCCGAGCGTCTCCTTGACGAACGAGATCAGCCCCGCCATCCCGTCGACCAGCAGGTCGTGCATGAACTGAGACTCGTGCTTCTCGCGCTCGCAGAGGCCCTTGGCCTCGTCCAGGTCGCCGCGGTCGATCGCCTCGGCGGCGCAGTCCATCGTCGGCCGCGACATCTCGCGGAGCTGCTCGTCGGAGAACCACCTCTCGGCCATGCCGGCTCCTTCCCTCGTGTGGGGTCCAGGCTATGGGAGCGACGGCTTCGACATCAGGTCGCGGCCACGAGCGCCGGCCAACGCACATCGCGACGGCTGCGCCGCCCGTCCAAAGCAGTGCCGGCTGGTGGCCGCTAGCCGATCTCGGAGGGCTCGCGGTCGCGGCCCTGGAGCCGGTCGCGGCCTCGCTGCACGGCCTGCAGGAACTTCTGGAGGTTGACCTCGAGCGTGGAGAGGATGTCGTCGGCGTAGTCCTCGGCGCCGAGCCGGATCTCACGCTCGCGCTCACGTGCCTCCTCGACGATCTCCTCGGCGGCGCGCTCGGCCTGGCGGGTGATCTCCTCGTTGGCGACGAGGCGGGCCTGCTGCTCGCGGGCCTCCTTGACGATCCGCTCGGCCTCGCGCTTGGCCTCGGCGAGCATCTCCTGGCGTTCCTTGACGATCCACCGCGCCTGCTTGATCTCCTCGGGGATCGTGGCGCGCATCTGGTCGAGGATGTCGTAGATCTCCTCGCGGTCGACGCGGACCTGATCCGTGAGCGGGACCGGGCGCGCGTTGTGCACCAGGTCGTCGAGCTTGTCGATGAGTACGAGTACGTCCATGGCCCACAGCTTACGCAGACGGCGAAGCCACCGGCCGCGGTTCTTGAATTCGGCGCCGATTTGCAACCTCCTGCCCACCGGTTTCCCGGCGTTACATGCCCGGCGGCCCGCTGGCCGGCCGTTGCCCGCGCAGACGGGGGCTAGCGCTTCAGCCGCTCCGCCAGCGCCGCCGCGACGGCGGGCGGCACGAGGTCGCCGACGTCGCCGCCGAAGGTCGCCATCTCCTTGACCCCGGTCGACGACAGGAAGCTGTAGTGGGCCGAGGCGAAGATGTACATGCTCTCCATCTCCGGGGCGAGCTTGCGGTTCAGCTGGTTCATCTCGAACTCGTACTCGAAGTCCGAGATGGCGCGCAGGCCCTTGACGACGGCCGTCGCTCCCTCCTGCTGGGCGAACTCGACGAGCAGGTTCGAGAACACCTTGACCTCGACGTTGTCGAGGTGGGCCACGGCCTCGGCGAGGAAACCCTGCCGCTCCGCGGCGGTGAACAGGGTCTTCTGCTTGCGGACCGGCTGGTTGACCACGCCGACCACGACCCTGTCGAAGACCCGGGACGTTCGGGTGATGATGTCGATGTGGCCGTTGGTCACGGGGTCGTAGCTGCCCGGGCAGACGGCGATCCGAGGCTGGTCGGCGCTCACGCCTTCCCCTCCCGCGCGTACACGCGCACGAGCGTGTCGCCGTAGCGGCGCTCGCGCATCAGCGGCAGCTCCAGCGCCAGCGGGCGCTCGGGCGAGGACTCGGTCACGGCGCGGCCCCCCGGCGCGAGCGCGCGGGAGAGGAGCGGCGCGAGCCGGTCCCGGGTGTCGTCCTCGAGCCCATAAGGGGGGTCGCAGAGTACGAGATCGAACGCTCCCTCCGGCGCCCGGTCCAGGTAGCGGCACGCGTCCGACCGCACGGTCTCGGCGCGTTCGCCCAGATCCAGGGCCTCGACGTTGGCCCGCGCCGCGCGCGGATCGGTGTCGACGAGCACCGCGGACGCGGCGCCGCGGGAGAGCGCTTCGATCCCCAGGGCGCCGCTGCCGCAGAAGAGGTCGAGCACCCGTGCCCCCTCGACCCCGCCCAGGATCGAGAAGACGGCCTCGCGCACGCGCTCGGTGGTCGGGCGCTCGCCGCGGGGCCCCGTCAGACGCCGCCCCCGGAGCTCACCGCCGGCGACCCGCACCGCGCTAGGCGCTGATCCGCGCGGCGCGCTCGTCGCCGAAGCGCCTGCGGGCCTCGTCCATCAGGGGCCCGAGGGCGGGCGCATCGAGCGAGCCGTGGCGCTCGAGCATCTCGATCACGGCCTCCCGCGCGCGCAGCAGCAGCGCGTGGTCGTCGGGCAGGACGGCCGCCCGGAAGCGCGGCAGCCCGTGCTGGCGGGTGCCGAGCAGCTCGCCCTCGCCGCGGATCGAGAGGTCCACCTCCGCGAGCGCGAAGCCGTCGCGCTCGGAGGCGATCGCCTCCATCCGCGTCCGCGCGGTCTCCGACGAGCCGGCGTCGGCGAAGAGGATGCAGGCCGCGGCGTGCTCGCCGCGCCCGACCCGCCCGCGCAGCTGGTGCAGCTGCGAGAGGCCGTAGCGCTCGGCGCCCTCGACCACCATCACCGAGGCGTTGGGGACGTCGATCCCGACCTCGATCACGCTGGTCGCGACGAGCACGTCGAGCTCGTGGGCCGCGAAGCGCCGCATGGTCTCGCCCTTCGCGGGGGAGGGCAGCTGGCCGTGCAGGACACCGACGCGGAAGTCGCGCAGCGGGCCGGCCGCGAGCCGCTTCGCCTCCGCCTCCGCGGCCTTCGCCTCCTGCGCGTCGGACTCGCTCACCAGGGGGCAGACGACGAAGGCCTGGCGGCCTTCGCGCAGCCGCTCGCGCAGGAACTCGTACGCGCCCGCCCGCTTCTGCTCGCCGACGACCCAGGTGCGGACCGGCCGCCGGCCGCGCGGCAGCTCGCGCAGCGCGGTCGTGTCGAGGTCCCCGTAAGCGGTCAGCGAGAGGGTCCGCGGGATCGGGGTCGCCGTCATGTGCAGCGCGTGCGGGGCGAGGCCGCCCGGGCCCTTGGCGTCGAGGGCCGCGCGCTGGCGGACGCCGAAGCGGTGCTGCTCGTCGATCACCGCGACGGTAAGCGAAGCGAACGCGATGTCTGGCTCGATCAGGGCGTGGGTGCCGACGGTGAGGCAGGGCTCGCCGCCCTCGAGCCGCATCAGGTGGGCGCGGCGCTCGGAGGCCGGCGTGGCTCCGGTGATCAGCGCCACCGGGACCGCCGCGGCGCCGAGCAGCTCGGCGAGGGTGCGGAAGTGCTGCTCGGCGAGGGTCTCGGTCGGGGCCATCAGCGCCGCCTGGGTGCCCGCCTCGGTCGCGCGCAGCATCGCGTAGAGGGCGACCAGCGTCTTGCCGGAGCCCACCTCGCCCATCAGCAGCCGCTGCATCGGCGCCGCGGCCGCCAGATCGGCGTCGATCTCGTCGAAGGCGGCGAGCTGGTCGCCGGTCGGCTCGAACGGCAGCGACTCGAGCCAGGCGCCCACGGCCTCTCCCGCCGGGGGCAGGGCCGCGGCGCGCCGGCCATCGCGGCGCCCGGAGCGCCGGCTCACCAGCGAGGCCTGGTAGAGCGCCAGCTCCTCGAAGGCGAGCCGCCGGCGCGCGAGCTCGGCGCCCTCGCCGCTCGCAGGGAAGTGAGCGGCCGCGAGCGCGTCGCCGCTCAGCGGGAGCCCCAGCTCGCGCCGGAGCGCGGCCGGGAGGGGCTCGGGCGCCTCGCGGGCGCGCGCCCGCGCCTGCCAGGCCCACTCGCGCAGGCGCTGCGGGCGGATCCGCTCGGAGGCGGGGTGCACCGGCACCAGGCCGGTGGTGTGCAGGCCGGCGGACTCGTCGCCCTCGCCCCCGAGCAGCTCGTGCTCCGCCACCGTGAAGCCGCGCTTCTCGAGCTTGCCGCGCAGCAGCAGCCTCGTTCCCGGC